>DATKFT010000738.1:0-14102 GCA_035544335.1 Pseudorhodoferax sp. | reverse complement strand
GAGGCCGGCTCGTTCAGCCGCGCTGCGCGGCAGTTGCACATCACGCAGCCGGCGCTGAGCCGCAGCATCCGGCTGCTGGAGGACGAACTGGACGCCAAGCTGATCGACCGGATGGGGCGTCGCAACGAACTCACGCCTCTGGGCGAAACCGTGGCCGCACGCGCGCGGCAGCTGATTTTCGGCGCCGAGGAACTGCGGCGCAGCGTGGAGCTGGTCAAAAAGGGCATGACCGGGCCGCTGCGCATCGGCCTGGGCTCCGGCCCTGCGGCGGTGCTGATGACGCCATTCATGGTCCACGTCGCGCGGCACCACCCCAATGTGCGCCTGACCGTCACGCTGGGCGCCATCGATCTGCAACTGCGCCAGCTGCGCGGCCGTACGGTGGACGCCTTGGTGGTCGACCGCCGTGCCGTCCCGCCTGCCGACGATCTGGTGGTCGACCTGACCGAGGAAATCCGCAGCGGCTTCGTTTGCCGCAGCGGCCATCCGCTGCTGCTGCAAAGCCCCGACAGCGTGAGCTTCGACGAGTTGCTGCCCTACCCCATCGCGTCACCGCGCCTGACCGACGAGGTTGGGCACCTGCTGATGCGCCACTACGGCCCCCGCGCCAACCCGAACCAGGCCGTGCGGCTTCTGTGCGAGGACATGGACAGCCTCATTGCCACGGTCCGTCAGACCGATGCGGTGTTTTTCGGCATCGTGGCTGCCGCCCGCCAGGCCTTGGTGTCGGGCGAGCTCGTGGAGTTGCCCATCGATCCGCCATTCAGCGGCAAGGGCATTTTTGCGATCGTCACGCTGGCCGGGCGCACGCCCAGCCCTTCCATGCACCTGTTTCGGCGCTTCGTCGCCGAACACATGCGCGATTGAAGCCAGGGCTGGCCGGACGCCGACGCCGCCTCAGTCGGTCAAGGCGCTGGCGATCCGCACTTCGCCGGTCAGCAGTTTGTGGACCGGGCAGGCGTTGGCCACCTGCAGCAGGCGCTCGCGCTGTGCCGCATCCAGCGCGCCCTGCAGCGTGATGCTGCGCGTGATGTCGGTGCCGGCCGTGGCACCCACAGCGCCCGGTGCAGCCCCCCGCAGTCTCAGCGCCACCTGCACGCCCTGCAGCGGCCACTGCTTGCGTGCCGCGAACATGGCCAGCGTGATGGCCGTGCAGGCGCCCAGGCTGGACAGCAGCAGGGCATGCGGCGTCGGGCCGGTGTCGCCGCCGCCCTGGGCCGGCGGCTCGTCGGCCTGCCGGCGGTGGCCCGCATCGTCGCGGACCTCGACGGCGTAGGGCGCGGCGTCCAGGCGCGCGTGGACGGTCACATCGGTGCCCATTGCGCAGGCCTCAGGCGGGCGTGCCGCGCACGACCATCACGGGCACGCGCGCATCCTGCAGCACGCGCTGCGTCACGCTGCCCAGCAGCAGCTTCTCGAAGCCCCGGCGGCCATGCGAGCCCATCACGATGAGGTCGGCGCCGCACGCGGTCGCGGTGTTCAGGATGCCCTCCTCGGCCGCGTGACCCTCCACGCTGGCCGACTCGCAGTCCACGCCGGCCGCGCTGACGATCTCCTGCGCCGCGTTCAGCGCCCCATTGGCGTTGGAGGTCGCGGCCGCCAGGTACTCGGCCTGGCCCACGGCGTAGTCCGCACCGACGCCCAGGAAGGGGTAGGTGTCGATCACGTGCACCAGGAACAGGCTGGCTTTGACGGACTGGGCCAGCGCCACGGCATGGCGCACGGCGGCCAGCGCGGTCTGCGAGCCGTCGATGGGAACCAGGATCTGCTTGTACATGCGGGTCTCCTTGTCGATGCAGCGGAAGACCCAAGTCTAGGGCCTGTTCACACCATGCAAGGGCGCCGGCGGCGCTCAGGCGTCCTGGAAGCCCCGGCTGCGGAAAGTCAGCACCAGCGTGTCGCGCCAGCCCCCGTCCTGCAGCGGCTGGATCGGCGTGGATTCGTGGATCACGCGCGCGTCGTCCAGGAACAGCAGCGACCAGGGCTCGGCCAACGTGAAACGCTGCCCGTTCGGCCCCTCGGCCTCGAACACGCGCGTCTCGCCGCCCTTGATGCCGTGCCGGCCGACCAGCACCACGGCCACGAAATCCACGCCATCGCGGTGCGCACCTTCGGGTGTGGGTCGGCCGATGCCGTCCGTGGTGTCGATGCGGAACGGGTGTGCCTCCACGTACCAGCGCACCGGCGCGCCGGCGCGCAAGGTCGTGCAGAGCCCGGCCAGCCCCAGCACGAGCTGCTGCCAGGCCGGGCGGTCCACCTCGGCCTGCTGCATGGGTGCGAACCAGCGCTCCATGCCACCGTGCAATGCGTTGTAGGCCAGCGGTTGCCAATGCGCGCGGTGCGGTACCTGCGTGAGCTGGCCGCCTTCGGCGATGAAGCTGGCATGGCGGCGCCGGCGGTAGCGCCCGCCGTCCTTGAGGTACTCGTCGGGCGGCAGGTCGGACCAGGACGGCTCCAGCGTGCGCAGCGCCTCGGTCGTGCAGCCCGCCAGAGCCCCCACGGTGGCGGCCGCGAGCACGGCATACCCTTGGCGCTGCACGGTGGCGACGACCTGCTCGGGCGGGGTCAGCGGAGGAACGAACGAAGGCGTGGTCATGCGGAAATCCAGAGTTCCAGGAAAAGCCCGATGGGCCCGGGGTGCAATGGTGCCACCGCGCGCTGCGGTGTGCGTTCAGGACTTTCGCTCAGGTTGGCGCAGCAGTGCGCCGCGCACCGGGCACCAGCACGCGCAGCCAATGCGGCCGCCAGCTCAGCGTGAGTGCCACGGCCAGCGCCGCAGCGGCCAGCGCCATGACCCAGACCAGCGCGGCCATGGAGGCATGGTCCACCGCCAGGCACAGGCCCAGCGCCGTGGCCAGCGCCGCAGCGCCCAGCACACGCAGCAGGCGCACGCGGCCGGCCGGCTGCGGTGCGGCGCCACAGACCTGCTGCCAGTGCACTTCCATGGCCAGGGCCAGCCAGCCCATGCCGGCGCACGCGGCCAGCAGTGCGGCACCCAGCAGCAGGCCCTCATGCATGTGCGGTCTCCTGCGGCGCGAGCGGGCCGAGCGCGCGGCCGGCCGTGCGCAGGCGCAGCTTGCGCGCCGCCAGCGCGGCCGTGGCAGCGCTGGCCAGCAGGAACAGATCCACACCGGCCACGGGCCAGTAGCCCGCGCCCAGGGTCTTCCACAGGTGGTCGCCCGTCGTCAGCCAGTTCAGCACCACGGCCAGCACCGCGAGCCAGGCCACGGCCACGCACTGCTCGCGCCAGGCCGGGTTGGCCCGGCCCTGTGCCACGGGCGCGCTGCGCCACAGCGCATGCGCGAGCGCCAGCGCCCAGCTGGCCCAGAAGCTGTAGCGCTCCAGGTCGCCGCGGCCGGGCCAGCCGGCCGGCAGGCTGTCGGGCAGCAGCCGATTCGCCACCAGCATGCCCAGCGCCGCGACGAGCATGCCCGTCACCGTGGCCACGGCCAGTGCATCGACCAGGCGCGCGCCCTGGATGCCTTGTTTGGCATGCTGCTTCTTGCGCTTTTCGACGAAGAACACGAAGCCCGTGGCGATGCAGACACAGCCCGCCAGCCCGCCCAGCACGTAGAACCAGCGCAGCAGCCAGTGGCGGAAGTGCTGCAGGTGCAGGCCGGTCAGGAACTCGTTGATGCTGTCGACCGCGCTTTGCGGCGGGTCCTCGCGCAAGAGCTCGCCCGTGGACGCCTTGAAGTGGATGCCCTCGCCCACCAGCGCGATGCGGTCGGTGCCCGCGCGGTAGACGCTGACATAGCCATTGGCATCGCCCACGTGCTGCAGCGCGAGGAAACCGACCTCGCCGGCCATGCCCTTGTCGTGCCAGCGGCGCTGCGCCTGCGCCACCATGGCATCCACCGAGGCCAGCGGCGCGGCCACGCCCGCGCGGTCGTGCGGCAGGCCGGTCTCCTCGGCCTCCAGTTTCTCGTGCAGCTCGTGCAGCGGATTCAGCTGCGTGTGGCCGACCGGAAAGTAGATGCCCGCAAAGATCACGAGGCCCGTGAACGCGAAGAAGAAGTGGAACGGCAGCGCCACCACGCCCGTCATGTTGTGCAGATCCAGCGCGCTGCGCTGCGTGGCCTTCTTGGGCCGGAAGGTGAAGAACTCGCGGAAGATCTTGCGGTGCATCACCACGCCGCTGACCAGCGCGGCCAGCATCATGAGCGCGGCGAAGCCCACGATCCAGGTCCCCAGGCTCGCCCATTGCAGGTTCAGGCTGTAGTGCAGCGGGTAGAAGAACTGGCTGCCGATCTTGAGCCTGTCGTCCGGCAATGCGGCGCCGCTGCGCGGGTCGATCGTACGCAAACCCCAGACGGCGTCCTCGGGGTCCTTGGCGTTGGGCAGCTCATAGCCCGCGAACACGCCCAGCACCGGATCGCGGTGCGTGGTGTAGGCGCCCCATCGCCGCACGGTGTCGAAGCGCTCGGGCATGGGGCCGTTCACGCGGCTGCGCATGAGGTCCACGCTCTCCTTCGTCGGCTGCATGCCCTCGAACACGGGGCGCAGCACCTGGTCGAACGAGGGCATGGGCTGCGGCGCGAAGCGCGAGGCCGGGATGGCCCAGCGGTCGATCTCGCGGTCGAACACCGACAGCGCACCGAAGAAGAACACGACCATGAGCACGAAGCCGAGCACAAGCCCGAACCAGGTGTGCAGCCAGGCCATGGCGAGACGGAAATTCGTGAACATCCTGGGCTCTTTCAGCGCAGCAGCGCAGCTTGCAGCAGCGAGGCCGCACCGGCCATGAGCACCCCGCCGCCGGCGAGCACCGTCCACACGCGCGGCAGGCTGCGCGCGGCGAAGGTCCACAGGAAGGCCAGCAGATAGACCAGCATGGCCAGCATGGCCGTCAGGTGCTCGGCGTCGTGGAACGGCATGCCCAGCGCGAACAGGCCGGCCATGCCCAATGCGACCAGACCCCAGGTGAAGGCGTAGCCACCGAACACGGCGGCAGCGATGCGCGCCAGCAGGTGCGCGCGGGAAACGGATGGGGCTTGCATGCGGTTGTGCAATTGCGATGTATTCTCATTTTATGCACGAGCGGACCCATCGCGGGGTATAAGCGGGGCTGCCACCACCGAAGGAGACCCATGCCGGCCCAGTCCTCCCCCACGCTGCCCGTCGCGATCGTGACGGGCGGAGCCCGCGGCATCGGCCTGGCCGTGGCGCGCTGGTTCCTCGCGCACGGCCACCGCGTGGCGCTGCTGGACATCGAGGCCGGGGCGCTGCAGCAGGCCGCCGCCGCGCTGGCCGCGCCCGATGCGGTGCTGGGCCTGCCCTGCGACGTGTCCGACCCGGACCAGGTGCAGCAGGCCATCGCGCGCGTGGCCCAGGTCTTCGGCCGCATCGACGCGCTGGTCAACAACGCGGGCATCGCCGTCTTCAAGCCCATCGGCGCGACCGGCTACGACGACTGGCGCCGCGTGATGGCCGTCAACCTGGACGGCCCCTTTCTGTGCAGCCAGGCCTGCGTGCCGCACCTGCTGGCGGCCGGTGGCGGTGCCATCGTCAACATCGCCTCGATCTCCGGCCTGCGCGCCAGCACGCTGCGTGTGGCCTACGGCACGAGCAAGGCTGCGCTGATCCACCTCACCCGCCAGCAGGCCACCGAACTGGGCACACAAGGGATCCGCGTGAACTGCGTGGCGCCGGGCCCCGTGGACACCGAGATGGCCAAGCAAGTGCACAGCCCGGCCATCCGCAAGGAATACCACGACGTGATTCCGCTGGAGCGCTACGGCACGCCCGAGGAGATCGCGCAGGCGGTCGGTTTTTTGTGCAGCCCGGCTGCCAGCTACATCAACGGCCAGTTGCTGGCGGTGGACGGCGGCTTCGACGCCGCGGGCATCGGCCTGGCGACGCTGCGGCACGAAGCACGCTGATCAGGCCTCGATCTTCACGCCCTTCCAGAACGCCACGCGGTCCTTGATCTCCTCGGCCTGGGGCTTGGGGTCGGCGTAGTACCAGGCGGCATCGGTGTTGAGCTCGCCATCGACCAGCAGCGAGTAGTAGCTGGCCTGGCCCTTCCAGGCACAGGTGGTCTTGTGGTTGCTGAACGTGACGTACTGGCGGTCCAGCGAGGCCATCGGGAAGTACTGGTTGCCTTCGAGCACCACGAGGTCGTCGCTCTCGGCGATGACCTTGCCGTTCCAGATTGCTTTCATGGGGTGCGTCCTTTCTTCAATGTTTCGCACAACGCGACGCACTGCAGCATAAGCCTTGACCTGAAAGCCCGTGCACAACACGGCCGCGTAGCACTCCATGCCGGCGACATCCGCAGGGCGGGCTCTGCCTGGCCGCCGCTTGTGCCCCCCTCGCGCAGCCGAAGCCAGGGAAGCGGCGCCGCCGCCTGGAGGGATGCGCGTTCGGCTATGCCGGAGCCGCCAGCCAGTGCAGGCTGAACAGGCGCTGCGGGTCCGTCCAGACCGGTCCCGGCACGAAGCCGGCCTCGGCCGCCAGCGCGCGCAGGCCGTCGACGCTGAACTTGTGCGAGTTCTCCGTGTGCAGCGTCTCGCCTTCGTCGAACAGGTAGGCCAGGCCGTCCAGGTGCACGCGCTGCGGCCGGCGGCTGACCAGGTGCATCTCGATGCGCCGCTGCGGGCTGTTGTAGAACGCGCCGTGCGCAAAGCTGTCCAGGTCGAAGTCCGCGCCGAGCTCGCGGTTGGCGCGCACCAGCAGGTTCAGGTTGAACGCGGCCGTGACGCCGGCCGCGTCGTTGTAGGCCGCGTGCAACACGGCCGGGTCCTTGACGAGATCGGCGCCCAGCAACAGCGCGCCACCGCGCAGCACGCGCGCGGCCATGCGCAGAAAGCGCAGCGCCTGCTCGGGGTCGAAGTTGCCGATGGTGGAACCCGGGAAGAAGCCCAGCCGCATGCCCGTCCTGTGCGGCCCCACGGGCAGCTGCAGCGGCTGCGTGTAGTCGGCGACCACGGGGTGCACTGCAAGCGCCGGATAGTCCTGCCGCAGCTGCGCGGCCGCCTGCGCCAGATGCTCGCCCGAGATGTCGATGGGCACGTAGCCGGCCGGGCGCACCAGCGCATCGAGCAGCAGCCGCACCTTGCGCAGCGAGCCCGCGCCGAACTCCACGAGCTCGGCCTCGGGGCCGGCCCGCTGGGCGATCTCGCCGGCATGGCGGCGCAGCAGCGCCAGTTCGGTGCGCGTGGGGTAGTACTCGGGCAGTTCGCAGATCGCGTCGAACAGCTGCGAGCCGCGCGCGTCGTAGAAGTACTTGGGTGCGATGCGGCGCTGGGCCGCGCCCAGTGCCGCATGCAGGTCGACGCGGAAGTCGCGCTCGGGCGCGCCGCCGACCACGCGCAGATGGGGTTGCATGACCAGATTCATTCAACAATCTCCTGGACCAGGGGTTCGAAGGCTTGCGGGTCGCGCGCCAGCCGCAGTCCCGAGAACTGCCAGCGCGCGTGCGGCGGAAAGAAGTTGCGGTAGCTCGCCCGGGCATGGCCATCGGGCGTGGCCAGGCTGGCGCCGCGCAGCACGATCTGGCCCACCATGAACTTGCCGTTGTATTCGCCCACGGCGCCGGCCAGCGGCCGAAAACCCGGATAGGGCTCATAGGACGAGCGCGTCCACTGCCAGACCTGGCCCGCCATGTCGCGCAGCCCGGGGGCGCCGTACGCCGCCTCCCATTCGAACTCGGTCGGCAGCCGCGCACCGGCCCATTCGGCATAGGCCGCAGCCTCGTAGAAGCTCAGCTGCATCACGGGCGCGGCCGGATCCAGCGGTTGCACGCCGGCCAGGCCGAACACCTGCCATTGCCCGGCAGCCGGGCCCGGCGCACGCGGATCGTCCGGCGCCAGCCAGTACGGCGGGGCGCGCCAACCCTGGGCCTGGACCTGGGCCCAGCCATCGGACAGCCACAGCCCGGCGCGGCGGTAGCCGCCGTCCTCGATGAAGCGCAGGTAGTCGCCGCAGCTCACGAGCCGGTCGGCGATGGCGTAGGCGGGCAGCAGCCGGCGGTGCCGCGGGCCTTCGTTGTCGAACGCAAAGCCCGTGCCTGCGTGGCCCACCTCGACGATGGCCTCGGGGCGGCGCAGCCAGCGCAGCGGCGCGGGCTGCTCGCGCACCAGCCGCAGCGGCGCGGCCTCGGGCGCGGCGTAAGCCGGCAGCAGCGGGTTGCACGACAGCGCGTGCAGCACATCGGTCAGCAGCAGCTCCTGGTGCTGCTGCTCGTGCTGCAGGCCCAGCTCCAGCAAGGGCGCCGCGGCGGCCCAGGTCTGCGCATCGGCCTCGCCGACCAGGCGCAGCACGGCCGCGTCCACATGCTGGCGGTAGGCCCGCACCGCTTCGGCCGAAGGCCGCGTGAGCAGGCCGCGCTGCGGGCGCGGATGGCGCGGCCCCAGCGTCTCGTAGTAGGAGTTGAACAGGTAGGCGAAGCGTGCGTCGAACGGCGCGTAGGCCGGCCACAGCGGCTGCAGCACCACCGCCTCGAAGAACCAGCTGGTGTGCGCGAGATGCCATTTGGTGGGGCTCGCGTCCGGCATGGACTGCACGCACTGGTCTTCGGGCGACAGCGGTGCGGCCAGCGCTTCGGAATGGGCTCTGACCGCCTGGTAGCGCTGCTGCAGGGCCTGGCGCCCGTGCAGCGGGTCGGGATCGGCGGGACGAGCGGAAACGGTCATGCAGGCCTCGTTCTCGGGATGCGTGCGCGCACGCCGCAAAGAGTCGACCATAGGCCCGCGCCGGCCCGAAGCGCGTCACTGGCGCGCGGCAGGGGCTGTCGGCCTGCAACCCAGCGCTGCGCAGGAGAAGGCCTACAGGACGGCAAGGGCATTTCCCGATTCGACGCGGGCACGCCGCTTGCCTAGACTGCGTCGAACACAGTTCCGGGAGAACCGCCATGTACAAGCGCATCCTGCTCGCCTACGACGGATCCGAAGCCGGCCAGAAGGCCTTGCTCGATTGCGGTGACCTCGCGCACCTCAGTGGTGCGGCCCTGACGCTGATCGCCGTCATGCCGCTGCACGTGGGCTCCATCGGCCTGGAGGTCGGGGTCTACGACCAGGTGGCCGAGGAGCGCGAGCGCGAACGCCACCAGGGCGTGCTCGATGCCGGGCTCGCGCGGCTGCGCGCGGCGGGCCACAACGTGAGCGGCCAGGTCGTGACCGGCGATTCGGTGACCGAGATCACGCGCCATGCCCAGGACATCCGCGCCGACCTCATCGTCGTGGGCCACAAGCATTTGGAAAACTGGGCCGCGCGCTGGTGGCAGGGCGCCATCTCGGGCGCGCTGATCGAGCATGCGCATTGCAGCGTGCTCGTCTCCATCATCCGGTAGCGCACCCTCCCCGCCGCCCCACCACCGCGTTTGGCGGCCTCGCTGCGTGCGGCCGCCGCTAACCTCCGAAGGCGCCGCGGCCGGGCAAGCCCGGACCAAAGCGGCGGCCGGCATGGCCTGCTCCGCGGCCCCCAGGGCTTGGCTGCGACGAGAACCGTTCTCGCGCGCCCCGCGGGCTGTCCGGTCTTTGCTGCGGCGCCGTCATTGCGAGTTGTTATCATTTGAAACGGTGCCGGCCGCCCGCAGATTCTGTGCGCCGGCACCGACGCCACCGCAGGCCCGCCCGCGCTCCATGTGCAGCAATCGCGGCCACGCAGCTTCCAGACCCGCCGCCGCCCATGCCCGCACCCTCGGACGACTCTTTCGCGCCCTCCTCCCGCAGCCCCTGGCCGCGCCGCATCCTCTGGCTGTGCCTGCTGGGCGCCACCGCGGCCCTGGTCTGGCACTTCTTCCTGCGCCCGCCCAAGGGCCCGCCGCCCGGTCCCAGTCCCTGGGCCGGCCCCGTGCCGGTGCGCGTGGAGCCGGCCCGCACCGAAGACTTCACGGTGCAGGTGCGCGCGATCGGCACGGTCACGCCCTACAACACGGTCACGGTGCGCAGCCGCATCGACGGCCAGCTCGCACGCGTGCTCGTGCGCGAAGGCCAGCAGGTCACGCGCGGCCAGCTGCTCGCCGAGATCGACCCCGCG
The DNA here is from genome assembly GCA_035544335.1 of Pseudorhodoferax sp. GTDB lineage: Bacteria > Pseudomonadota > Gammaproteobacteria > Burkholderiales > Burkholderiaceae_C > Pseudorhodoferax. The sequence goes on along the minus strand of DATKFT010000738.1, from coordinate 4,121 downwards.
CCGCTGCGCGTGGCGCTGGCCCAGGCCCAGGGCCAGCAGCAGCAGAACCTGGCCCAGCTGCGCAACGCCGAGAGCGAGCTGGCGCGCTACCAGCAGCTGTTCCAGCGCGACGCCGTGGCCCGCCAGACGCTGGAACGCCAGGGCGCGCTCGTGCAGCAGCTGCGCGGCACGCTGCAGATCGACCAGGCCCAGGTCGACAACGCGCAGCTGCAGCTCTCGTACACGCGCATCACGGCGCCGATCGCGGGCCGTGTCGGCCTGCGCCGCGTGGATGCCGGCAACCTCGTCACGGCCAACGCCAGCGATGGCCTGTTCACGCTCACGCAGGCGCAGCCCGTGTCGGTGCTGTTCAACGTGCCCGAACCCCAGGTGGCCGAGGTGCGCAGCGCGCACGCCGGCAGGAACGCGCCCGCGGCCGAGGCCTGGGACCGCGACAACCGCCAGCGCCTGGCCCAGGGCCGGCTGGACACGCTGGACAACCAGATCGACGCGGCCACCGGCACGCTCAAGCTCAAGGCGCGCTTCGAGAATGCCGACGACGCGCTGTTTCCCAACCAGTTCGTGAACCTGCGGCTCGCGCTGCGCCAGCTGCCCGGCGCCGTGACGGTGGCCACCGACGCCGTGCAGTTCGGCTCGCGCGGCAGCTACGTCTATGTCATCGAAGACGGCAAGGCCCGCGTGCGCGTGCTGACGCTGGGCCCGGCGGGCGGTGGCCGCAGCGTCGTGGAACAGGGCCTGGCGGCCGGCGAGCCCGTGGTGCTCGAGGGCCTGGACCGGCTCGAGGAAGGCCGCGCCGTGACGCTGGTCGAGCAGCCCGGGCTGCCGGCCAGCTCGCCGCTGGCCACGACGGAGCAAACCGCCCCCGCGGCACGCTGACACCGTGGCCAGCGCGCTCTCGCCCTCCTCGCCGACCTTGCCGACCTCGCTGTCGCGCCCCTTCATCCTGCGCCCGGTGGCCACGGCGCTGCTGATGCTGGCCGTGCTGATCGCCGGCCTCTTGGCCTGGCGCCAGCTGCCCGTGGCCGCGCTGCCGCAGGTGGACTACCCCGTGATCCAGGTGTTCACCTTCCAGCCCGGCGCCAGCCCCGACGTGACCGCGCGCACGGTCACGGCACCGCTGGAGCGCCGGCTGGGCCAGATCCCGGGCCTGGCGCAGATGGCGTCCACGAGTTCGGCCGGCGCCTCGGTCATCACGCTCCGGTTCGCGCTGCAGGTGGACCTGGGCGTGGCCGAGCAGGAGGTGCAGGCCGCGATCCAGACAGCGGCCAGCCTCCTGCCCGCGGACCTGCCCACGCCGCCGATCTACCGCAAGGTGAATCCGGCCGACACCCCCATCCTGACGCTGGCCATCAGTTCGGAGACGCTCGCGCTGCCGCGCGTGGTGGACCTCGTGGACACGCGCATGGCCGGCCAGCTCTCGCGCCTGCCCGGCGTGGGCCTGGTCAGCCTGGCCGGCGGCCAGCGGCCGGCCATCCGCGTGCAGGCCAACAGCCGCGCGCTGGCCGCCAACGGCATCACGCTGGAGGAGCTGCGCAGCGCGATCGCCGCGGCCAACAGCAACCAGCCCAAGGGCAGCTTCGACGGCGCGATCCGCAGCACCATGCTGGACGCCAACGACCAGCTGCGCTCGGTCGAGGAGTACCGCCGCCTGATCGTGGCCTGGAAGGACGGCGCGCCGCTGCGCCTGGCCGATGTGGCACAGGTGGGCGACGGCGCCGAGGACCGCTTCCTCGCGGCCTGGGCCGGCATGGCCTGCGCGCCGGCGCAGACCGCACCGTGCGGCCTGGCGCCGGCCGTGCTGCTCAACATCCAGCGCCAGCCCGGCGCCAACGTGATCGCGGTCGCCGACCAGGTGCGCGCGCTGCTGCCGCAGCTCACGGCCACCTTGCCGGCCGCCGTCAAGGTGCAGGTGGTGTCGGACCGCACCGAGAGCATCCGCGCCTCGGTGCGCGACGTGCAAAAGGAGCTGCTGTTCGCGATCGGCCTCGTGGTGCTCGTGACCTTCGCGTTCCTGCGCACGCTGCCGGCCACGCTCATTCCCAGCGTGGCCGTGCCGCTGTCGCTGGTCGGCACCTTCGCGGCCATGCTGCTGCTGGGCTATTCGCTGAACAACCTGACGCTGATGGCGCTCACCATCGCCACCGGCTTCGTGGTCGACGACGCCATCGTGATGCTGGAGAACATCGCGCGCCACCGCGAGCAGGGCGCCGGCCCCATGGAGGCCGCGCTCAAGGGTGCGGGCGAGATCGGCTTCACGCTGGTCTCGCTGACGGTCTCGCTCGTGGCCGTGCTGATCCCGCTGCTGTTCATGGGCGATGTCGTGGGCCGGCTGTTCCACGAGTTCGCGGTCACGCTGGCCGTGGCGATTGGCATCTCGCTCGTGGTCTCGCTCACGCTCACGCCCATGATGGCCGCGCGCATGCTGACCAAGCCTGCCAAGCATGCCGAGCGCGACTGGCTCTCATCGACCATCGACGGCTACGGCCGCGCGCTCGACTGGGTGCTGGCCCGCCAGCCGCTCGCGCTGCTCGCCATGCTGGCCACGCTGGTGCTCACGGCCCTGCTCTACCTGGCCGTGCCCAAGGGCTTCTTCCCGGTGCAGGACGCCGGCGCCATCCAGGTCGTGACCGAGGCGCCGCCAAGCGTGTCCTTCGCCGCGATGGCCGAACGCCAGCAGGCGCTGGCCAGCGCGCTGCTGGCCGAGCGGCCCGTGACCAGCATCGCCTCCTTCATCGGTGTGGACGGCGGCAACGCCACGCTCAACAGCGGCCGCATGCTGCTCACGTTGGCGCCGCATGCCGAATGCAGCGTGTCGGCCGGCGAACTCATCGCGCGGCTGCGCCAGCGCGCGCAGCAGGTGCCCGGCATCCAGGCCTGGTTCCAGCCCGTGCAGGAGCTGGGCATGGAAGACCGCGTGAGCCGCACGCAGTACCAGTTCACGCTGAGCTCGCCCGACGCCGCGCTGCTGGCCACCTGGACGCAGCGCATGCAGCAGGCACTGGACCAGCGGCCCGAACTCGCCGACGTGGCCCACAACCTGCAAAACGATGGCCTGCAGGCCAGCCTGGAGATCGACCGCGACGCGGCCGCGCGGCTGGGCCTGCGCATGGCCGACATCGCCTCGGCGCTGCAGAGCGCGTTCGGCCAGCGCCAGATCAGCACCATGTTCACGCACGCGAGCCAGTACCGCGTGGTGCTGGAAAGCGAGGACGCGGCCCGCGGCGGCCTGCATGCGCTGGAAGGCATCTACGTGAAGCCGGCCAGCACCGGTACCGGCACGGGCAGCACGGCCGCCAACCGGCCCGTGCCGCTGTCGGCCGTGGCGCGCGTGGTCGAGCGCCGCGCGCCGCTGGCGATCGACCACCAGGGCCAGTTCCCGGCCGTCACGCTGTCGTTCAACCTCGCGCCCGGCCACTCGCTGGGTGCGGCCGTGGCCGCCATCGCGGCCGTGCAGCAGCAGATCGGCCTGCCGGCCTCGGTGGAACTGCGCCTGCAGGGCGCGGCCGAGGCCTTCCGCAGCTCGCTGGCGGGCACGCTGTGGCTGATCCTGGCGGCCGTGGTCGTGATGTACCTGGTGCTGGGCATGCTCTACGAGAGCGCCGTGCACCCGCTGACCATCCTGTCCACGCTGCCCTCGGCCACCGTGGGCGCGCTGGCCGCGCTGCTGCTCATGGGCCGGCCGCTGGACCTGATCGCCGTGATCGGCATCGTGCTCTTGATCGGCCTGGTCAAGAAGAACGGCATCATGATGGTGGACTTCGCGCTCGACGCGCAGCGCCGGCTCGGCATGCCTGCGCGCGAGGCCATCCACCGCGCCGCGCTGCTGCGCTTTCGGCCCATCCTCATGACCACGCTGGCCGCGCTGTTCGGTGCCGTGCCGCTGATGCTGGCCAGCGGCTCGGGGGCCGAGCTGCGCCAGCCGCTGGGCATCGTGATGGTGGGCGGGCTCATCGTGAGCCAGGTGCTCACGCTGTTCACGACGCCGGTTGTCTACCTGGCCTTCGACCGCCTGGGCCGACGCCGCGCGCCGCAGACGCAAGCCGCGTGAAGACCCTCGCCCGCTTCTTCATCCACCGGCCCGTGGCCAGCGCCATGCTGGCCATCGCCGTGCTGCTGGCGGG
>DATKFT010000737.1:0-6475 GCA_035544335.1 Pseudorhodoferax sp. | reverse complement strand
GCTGCCGCTGGTCGTGGGCGGCATGGCCGTGTTCAGCCGCCATTGGGGGGGCGGCAAGCCGTTCGACCAGATCACGACCGAGGTGCCGATCGCGTCAGGCCCCTACCGGATCGCCAACCCGCGGCTGGGCCGCGACATCACCTACCAGCGCGACCCCGACTACTGGGCGCGCGAGCTGCCGGTGCGGCGCGGGCACTTCAACTTCGACCGCATCACCTACAAGATCTACCTGGACGAGACCGCGCGCTTCGAGGGCCTGAAGGCCGGCGAGATCGACTTCATGCGCGAGTTCACCTCGCGCAACTGGGCGCGCCAGTACTACGGGCCGCAGTTCGACCGCGGCGACCTGGTCAAGCGCGCGTTCGAGAACCGCAATCCGGGCGACTTCCAGGGCTTCGTGTTCAACCTGCGCAAGGACAAGTTCAAGGACGTGCGCGTGCGCCAGGCGCTGGGCCTGGCCTACGACTTCGAATGGCTGAACCGCCAGATGTTCTACAACCTGTACCAGCGCGTGCAGGGCTGGTTTCCGAACAGCGACTTCCATGCCGAAGGCCTGCCGACCCCCGACGAGCTGGCGTTCATGGAGCCGTTGCGCGACAAGCTGCGGCCCGAGGTGTTCGGTCCCGCGCTGATCTCGCCGAGCACCGCGCCGCCGGGCAGCCTGCGCGAGAACCTGCGCCAGGCCCAGGTGCTGCTGGCCGAGGCCGGCTGGACCTACCGCGACGGTGCGCTGCGCAACGCCAAGGGCGAGGCGTTCACGATCGAGCTGCTCAACGACCAGCCCGGGCTGGTCCGCGTGATCTCGCCGCTGCAGGGCACGCTGCGCAAGCTGGGCATCGAGCTGAACTTTCGCACGGTGGACTTCTCGCTGGCGCAGCAGCGCATGGACACCTTCGACTTCGAGATGACGACCATCCGCATCCCGGGCACGACGGCGCCGGGTGGCGAGCTGATCGAGCGCTTCGGCTCGGAGGCGGCCAAGACCAACGGTTCGTCCAACATCTGGGGCATCGCCGATCCGGCCGTGGACGCGATCGTGGGCAAGGTCGTCGCCACGACCACGCGGCCCGAGCTGGCCACCGCCATGCGCGTGCTGGACCGCGTGCTCTCGCACAACTACTACTCCATCCCGCAGTACTACGGCAGCCCGTTCCTGATCGGCTACTGGCCCAAGCGTTTCGTGCTGCCCGAAGTGGTTCCTCCCTACTACCAGGCCGACAGCTGGGCTGCCTCGACCTGGTGGGCGTCTGACATCAACCGTTGAGCGAGGCGCAAGCGCGTGGCAGCCTACATCTTCAAGCGTTTGTTGCTGATGCTGCCCACGCTGCTGGGCGTGTTGCTGCTGACCTTCGTGGTCATCCAGTTCGTGCCGGGCGGCCCGGTCGAGCAGATGGTGGCGCAGCTGCAGGGCCGCGATTCGGGCGGCGAGGGCGCCGCCTCCAGCGGCGCGGGCTACCGGGGCCGCCAGGGGCTGGACCCGCAGCGCATCGAGGAGATCCGCGCCTTCTACGGCTTCGACAAGCCGGCGCCCGAGCGCTTCTGGCAGATGCTCAAGTCCTTCGCGCAGTTCGACCTGGGCCAGAGCTTCTACCAGCGCAAGGGCGTCTGGGAGCTCATCAAGGAAAAGCTGCCGGTGTCCATCAGCCTGGGCTTGTGGACCTTCTTCATCAGCTATTTCATCGCCGTGCCGCTGGGTGTGGCCAAGGCCGTGCGCGCGGGCTCGCGCTTTGACTTCGTGACCACGCTGCTCGTGCTGGTGGGCTATGCCATCCCGGGTTTCGTGCTGGGCGTGGCGCTGCTGGTCATCTTCGGCGGCCAGCTGCAGTGGTTTCCGCTGCGCGGGCTGACCTCGTCGAACTGGGAGCAGCTGTCCTGGGGGGCGCGCATCGTCGATTACCTGTGGCACATCACGCTGCCGGTCACGGCCATGGTGCTGGGCAGCTTCGCCGTGACGGCCATGCTGACCAAGAACGCGTTCCTCGAGGAGATCCGCAAGCAGTACGTACTGACCGCGCGCGCCAAGGGATTGGACGAGCGCCGCGTGCTCTGGAAGCACGTGTTCCGCAATGCGCTGATCCCCATCATCACGGGCTTTCCGGCGGCCTTCATCGGTGCGTTCTTCACGGGATCGCTGCTGATCGAGACGCTGTTCTCGCTCGACGGCCTGGGCCTGCTGAGTTATGAGAGCGTGATCCGGCGCGACTACCCGGTGGTGCTCGGAACGCTGTTCTTTTTCACGCTGATCGGTCTCGTGACCAAGCTGCTCAGCGATCTGTCCTATGTGCTGGTCGATCCGCGGGTGAAATTTGACTAGCAGCACCATGCCCCCCACCGCCGCGTTGCCGGGACCGGTGCCGGTGACGGAACCGTTGCACGTCTCGCCCGGCCGCCGCGCCTGGCAGCGCTTTCGCCGCAACCGGCTGGGCTTCTACAGCCTCGTGGTGTTCTGCGTGCTCGTGGTGCTGAGCCTGTTCGCCGAGGTGCTGTCCACCGACAAGCCGCTCGTCGTGCGCTATGACGGGCAGACCTACTACCCGGTGCTGCGCGACTACTCCGAAAAGCTGTTCGGCGGCGACTTCGAGACGCCGGCCGACTACCTGGACCCCTTCATCCGCGACCGCATCACGGGTGGCGGCAACTGGGCCGTCTATGCGCCCAACCCCTATGGCCCGCGCACGCTGAACTACTTCGCGAGCAAGCCCAACCCGGCCGCGCCCTCGTCCGAGAACTTCCTCGGAACCGACGACCGGGGGCGCGACCTGCTCGCGCAGCTGGTCTACGGCTTTCGCGTGAGCGTGCTGTTCGCGCTGGCGCTGACCGCCGTCGGCGTGGTGCTGGGCGTGGTGACGGGCGCCATCCAGGGCTACTTCGGTGGCAGGACCGACCTGGCGTTCCAGCGCTTCATCGAGATCTGGGGCTCCATGCCCGAGCTGTACCTGCTCATCATCTTCAGCGCCATCTTCGCGCCCAGCGTGGCGTTGCTGCTGTTGCTGCTGTCGCTGTTCGGCTGGATGGGCCTGTCGGACTACGTGCGCGCCGAATTCCTGCGCAACCGCCAGATGGACTATGTGCGTTCCGCGCGCGCGCTCGGCGTGTCCAACCTCCAGATCATGTGGCGCCACATCCTGCCCAACTCCATGGTCCCGGTCGTGACCTTCCTCCCGTTCCGCATGAGTGCGGCCATCCTGGCGCTGACCTCGCTGGACTTCCTGGGCCTGGGCGTGCCGCCTGGCACGCCTTCGCTGGGCGAGCTCTTGAGCCAGGGCAAGGCCAACATCGACGCCTGGTGGATCTCCATGTCCACCTTCGGCGTGCTCGTGCTCACACTGATGCTGCTGACCTTCATGGGCGACGCGCTGCGCGACGCGCTCGATCCCCGAAAGGCCGACAAGTGACACCACTCCGTTTGGATGTCGAAGGGCGTGTCGGCATCCCATCCCCTTCAAGCGGCGACGCCTGCGCCCGGGCGAAGTCCGGGCCAAAGCGTCTGCGGGTGGCCTGCTCCGCGGCCTGTCGAACCGCTTCTGGCGAGCCGGCGCAGTGCGATGCAGGTGGCGCGCAGCGCGATGGACCATGGACATGACCCAGCCCCATTTGCTCAACGTCAAGCAGTTGCAGGTGGCGTTCGGCGGCCACACCGTGGTGCACGGCGTGGATTTCTCGCTGGCGCCGGGCGAGAAGCTGGCGCTGGTCGGCGAGTCCGGCTCGGGCAAGACGGTCACGGCGCTGAGCCTGTTGCGCCTGGTGCCCGACGCGCGGGTCACGGGCCAGGCCCTGTTCCAGGGCCGGGGTGGCTGGACCGACCTCGTGAGCCTGCCCGAGCGCGAGCTGCGCGCCATCCGCGGCCAGGAGATCTCCATGATCTTCCAGGAGCCGATGACGGCGCTGAACCCGCTGTACACGGTGGGCGAGCAGATCGCCGAGGTGCTGCAGCTCAAGCAGGCGCTGCTGCGTGGCGAGGCCTGGCGCGAGGCCGTGCGCCTGCTGGGCGACACCGGCATTCCCGAGCCCGAGCGCCGTGCCGGCGCCTACCCGCACCAGCTCTCGGGCGGCCAGCGCCAGCGCGCCATGATCGCCATGGCGCTGGCCTGCAAGCCCGCGCTGCTGCTGGCCGACGAACCCACCACGGCGCTGGACGTGACCTTGCGCGGCCAGATCCTGGACCTGCTGTCGGAGCTGCAGCGCAAGAACGGCATGGCCGTGCTGCTGATCACGCACGACCTGAACCTCGTGCGCCGCTTCGCCGACCGCGTGGCCGTCATGGAGTCCGGCCACATCGTGGAGCAGGGCACGGTCGAGCAGGTCTTCGCGCAGCCGCGCCATTCCTACACGCGCAAGCTCATCGACAGCCGGCCGCAGCGCGACGTGCTGGAGTCGCCCGTGGAGACCGCGCCCGTGCTGCGTGCCGAGGGCATCCGCGTGAGCTACCCGGTCGCGCTGCCCGGCATCGCGGGCTGGTTCCGCCGTGGGCGCTTCGAGGCCGTCAAGGGCGCGGACTTCGCCGTGCCGCCGGGCCGCACGCTGGGCGTGATCGGCGAATCGGGATCGGGCAAGTCGACGCTGGCGCTGGCCGCGCTGGGCCTGCTGCCGTTCCAGGGCCGCCTGGGTGTGGCCGGTGGCGCCTGGGGCGGCGGGCGGCGCGCCGACCTCGCGCTGCGCCGGGTGGTGCAGGTGGTGTTCCAGGACCCGTTCTCCTCGCTGTCGCCGCGCATGACGATCGAAGAGATCGTCGGCGAGGGCCTGCGCGTGCATGCGCAGGAGCTTTCGCCGCAGCAGCGCCGCCCGCGCGTGCAGGCCGCGCTGGCCGACGTGGGCATGACGGCCGAGCGCTTTCCGGGGCTGCTGCAGCGCTATCCGCACGAGTTCTCGGGTGGGCAGCGCCAGCGCATCGCGATCGCGCGCGCGCTGATCGTCGAGCCCACGCTGCTGGTGCTGGACGAGCCCACGAGCGCGCTGGACGTGACGATCCAGAAACAGGTGCTCGAGCTGCTGCAGAAATTGCAGCGCGCACGGCGCCTGGCCTATCTGCTGATCACGCACGATGTGGATGTGGTGCGGGCGATGGCACACGAGGTCATCGTCATGAAGGACGGCGCCATTGTCGAATCCGGCCCGGTCGCTGCGGTGCTGGACGCGCCGCAGCACAGCTACACGCGCACGCTGGTGGCCGCCGCAACACTCTGAACGGCGCCGGCGTGTCGCCCGCAAGCCGCGGGTCTGCCATTTGGCCATGCCAAGCTGTGTACAACGCGGACGATCTGCGCTAGAATCCTTGGCTCACGACCAAATGGGCGGGTAGCTACCGGCCCTTTTTTTTTGGTCGCTTTCTTTTTGAGGGCTGGCGCAGGCATGCACAGCGGTTGTTGCCAGGGGGCAAGCGCCGTGCCTGGGGCCTGTTGCGCAAGCTGTGTTTTTGGGATCGAAGGAGAGCCGTGGCATTGCAGGAGCTGGTGGACAAGACCGTACAAGGTCTGGGATACGACTTGGTGGAGATCGAGCGCTCCGCCGGGGGCTTGCTGCGCATCACGATCGACCATCCCTGGGTGCCGGGCACGCCGCAGGCGGCCGAGCAGTTCATCACGGTGGAGGACTGCGAGAAGGTGACACGCCAGCTCCAGTTCGCGCTGGAAGTCGAGGGCGTGGAGTACCGCCGGCTGGAAGTGTCCTCACCGGGCATCGACCGCCCGCTGCGCAACGAGGCCGATTTCGAACGTTTCGCCGGCGAGCTGGTGGACCTCACGCTGAAGGCCCCGCTCGGTGCTGCGGCGCTGGGCCAGGTGTCGGCCAGCCGCAAGAAATTCCGTGGACGGCTCGAGCGCGTCGCGGCCACCGAGCAGGGGGCGCCTGCGCAGTGGCAGTTGCTCTGGCGCGAAGAGCCGCCCGCGCCCAAGCCGGGACAGAAGCCGCCCCGCAAGGGCAAGAAGGTGGAGGAGTTGCCCGTGCATGTGCTGGGCTTCACGCTGGATGAGCTGCGCGACGCCCGGCTGGCGTCGGTGGTGAATTTCAAGGGCCGCGGCCACGCCGAGGCCGGCAAAGAATGAAGGGGGACTTCCTGGATGTGCCCCGCAACGAATGAAGACTGCAGGAGAAGCGTGACATGAACCGCGAAATGCTGATGTTGGTCGACGCGATCTCGCGCGAGAAGAACGTGGAGCGCGATGTCGTGTTCGGCGCGGTCGAGGCCGCGCTGGCCCAGGCCACCAAGAAGCTCTACCAGGGCGAGGTGGACATCCGTGTGGCCGTGGACCGCGACAGCGGCGACTACGAGACCTTCCGCCGCTGGCTGGTCGTGCCCGACTCCGCGGGCCTGCAGAACCCCGAGGCCGAAGAGCTGTATTCCGACGTCAAGGAAGACATCACGGACATCGAAGAGGGCGACTACATCGAGAAGCCGGTGGACTCCGTGCCCATCGGCCGCATCGGTGCCATGGCTGCCAAGCAGGTCATCCTGCAGAAGATCCGCGATGCCGAGCGC
>DATKFT010000736.1:0-13221 GCA_035544335.1 Pseudorhodoferax sp. | reverse complement strand
CGCAGAGCGTGCAGGTGCGGCTGGATGTGGCTGCGCAACCCGCGGCCGACAGCGACCAGGTGCGCTGGGGCTGATCCCATCCGTTGGCTGCCGCAGCTGTGCGGCGGCCGGAAAACACAAAGGGGCCTCTTGAGGCCCCTTTGTGTTGCTGCGCGCCGCGGGCGCGGGCGCTGCGGCTCAATCGATGAGCTTGTTCTTTAGCGCGTAGTAGGTCAGATCGCTGTTGGAGTTCAGATTGAGCTTTTCCATCAGCCGCGTGCGGTAGGTGCTCACCGTCTTCACGCTCAGCGACAAGGTCTTGGCGATGTCGCCGGCGGTCTCGCCCTTGGCCAGCTTCAGGAAGACCTGGAACTCGCGCTCGGACAACTGCTCGTGCGGTGCTTCATCGCCCTTGCGGTTGATCTGCTGCGCCAGCAGTTCGGCCACCGCCGGCGTGATGTAGCGACGGCCCATGGCCACAGTGCGGATCGCATTGACGATCTCCATGGGGTCGCATTCCTTGTTCAGGTAGCCGCTGGCACCCTGGCGGATCAGGTTCATCGCGTAATGCTCTTCGGGGTAGCCCGAGAGGATCAGGATGCCGAGATCCGGCGCCTTGGCACGGATCATGGCCAATACGTCGATGCCGGTCTGCCCGGGCATGGACAGGTCCATCAGGAGCACATCCATTTCGGTATTGCGGACCAGGTCGATGGCTTCGCGGCCGCTCGCTGCCTCGCCAACCACGCGCAGATCCACATGGTCCGAGAAGAACTGCCGCAAGCCTGAACGCACGATGGCGTGATCATCCACGATGCCGACTTTGATCATCTGGCTCCTTCCCGTTGAGCGTGTTGTTGCTGTGCAGGGATTTGTACTTTGAGCACTCTGGAGCGTCTGTAGGACAGCGGCCCAAATTGGTCCGCATCCCGTGCATACGAATTTGGCGACGGCGTCAGCACGTTGGACTGCCGATCTGTTTGGTGCGGGCACCCGCCGCACCGCCGTCGGAAGCCAATGTAGGTGTAGCCTGCAACGCGGACAAGGCACTGATGCGCAATGCAGTGGAAAAGCGTGATTTCCGTCTGAATTGCTGCATGGAAGTGGGTAATTTTGCCCGGCTGCCGCGCCAGCTTGATGCGCTCAGGTCAGCACGACGGAACAGCCTCTGGCACCGCAGACGGTCGTGATAATGCCGCGATGACCCATCGAGCGGCCGTCCTGAGGAGCAAGCGCCGGTGCTGCCTTGCGCTGGTGCTGGCAGCCCAGGTCGCCGGCGCCCAGGAAACGGCTCCCGCGGCGGAGCAGGCGCTGGCCCAGGTGCTGTCCGCCATGCCCATCGTGCAGCAGGTCGCCGTACCACAACAGGTCTGCCGCATGGAGCAGCAGGCAGCGCCCGTGGAAAACACGGGCGTGGGGGCCTTGGTGGGGACGGTGGCAGGCGGCGCCGCTGGCAACGCGTTCGGTGGCGGCGAGGGGCGGGTGCTGGCCACCTTGCTCGGCGTGGTCCTCGGCGCGTTCTGGGGTGACCGCGCGGAAGGACGGCCCGCAGCCAAGACGCTCGAGGTGCGGCATTGCACGCTGCAAGGCGTCCTGCAGCCACAGGTGATCGGCTACGACGTGCGTTATGCGTACGCAGGCCGACAGTACCGCGTGCAATGGCCACAGGATCCCGGCCCCACGCTGGCCGTGCAAGTCACGCCGGCAGGGCGGCTGCTCGCGCCAACCACGTCCGTGGCGCCCGCGCAGCCACCATCGTCCGCGCCGCAACGGGGCGGCGAGGATGCGTCGGATGGTGGGCGGGGCTGGTGACGCGGCGCAGCGAGCGCCGCGGTTTTCTCAGCGGGCCAGCAGCTCGTCGAGCTCCTTGCACGACGGGGCGCAGACGGCCTGCGACTTGCCGATGACCTTGCGGGTACCAAGCTGCGAGCGCAGACGGTGCTTGCCGCACAGAAAACAGGACATCGTGGAACCACCCATCGATGTGCCAGCCGTGAAGGGCGAACCGGAGACCTTGGTCTTGTAGCGCAGCCCATCGGCCAAGATTGCGGTTTTCACTTCAGCTTTGGCCATTGGCGGAACTCTCCCTGGATATTTGCATTGCGCGCTGGATCACGGTCCTGGCCTGCTGCTCGGCCGCCACGGATATATCCAGTGGCGAACGGCACAGGCCAGCGACCTCGTAAAGCGTATTTTCGTACAACTCGGAGGCTGCTGGATGTGCGGCCAGCAAATCCCTCAGTGCATCGCTCGGTTTCACGGCGTGAAGGGCCAATTGCAGGCGTGCAACGACGGCCCGGTACTGGGCGGCATCGACCGGAACGGCGCTGTGTTCAAGGCGCTCCAGCAGCGTGGCCAGAACGCGGATCGGTGCGAGTTCGGAGGAGGGGGTGTGCTGGATGTTCATGTATCCGTACATGGTGCCGGGCACGTGGGTTGCAAGCGCCATGCCTTCCAAGCAAAACGCCCCGCATCGAACGACGCGGGGCGTTGGCTTGTTGGCTCCTCAACCTGGGCTCGAACCAGGGACCTACGGATTAACAGTCCGGCGCTCTACCAACTGAGCTATTGAGGAACGGTAGCCCACGATTATAGCGTGTTTTTCGGGCCTTTAGAAAACTGCGCGCGCCGGCGCATCAAAAGTCTGCCTGCAGCGCCAGGCGCAGCGTGCGCGGCGCCCCTGTGAACAGGTAGACATGGCCGAACTGCGTGGGCGCTTCCTTGTAGTAGCGGCGGTCGGCGAGGTTTTCGACCGCCAGCAGCCAATGCGTGGCCACACCCTGCAGGCGTGTGCTGTAGCGCACGCCTGCATCGAGCCGGGTCCACGAGGCCAGTTCGATGGAGCGGTCGGGCAGCACGGAGCGCCGCCCCTCGTGCACCACGCTCGTGTCCAGCGCGAGCCCGGGCACGCTGGCCACGGCGTACGAGGCACGGCCGCGCAGCACCAGGCGCGGCACGTTCACGGGCCGCTGCCCGTTGATGGCCGGCTCCACCGCGCTGCCACGGCGCTTGGCGTCGAGCACGGTGGCACCCCCGTCCAGCCGCCAGGGGCCGCTGCGCCAGCCCAGCGCGCCTTCCAGGCCCTGGTGCACGGCCTCGCCGTCGTAGCGGCCTTCGCAGGGCGCGATGTACAGGCGTTCGCAGGCGTCCATGTTGGTCATCGGGCGCACGATGCGGAACCAGGCCAGCTGCCAGTTCCAGACCGCATCGCCGCCCTTGGCGCCGACTTCGACCTGGCGCGACTTGCGCACGGGCAGGGCCACGCCCGCGTTGCTGTACTGGCTGCTCTTGTTGGGCACCAGCTGCGATTCCACGCCCTGGCCCCAGCTCGCGTAGAGCAGCGGGCCGGCGGCGATCTGGTAGCCCAGTGCGAGCCAGGGCGTGGTCAGGCTGGCGTCGTAGCTGGTCGGGCGCGAGCCGTCGGTGCGCACGCTCTCGCGGTCCAGCCGCGTGTGGCGCAGGCCCAGCCAGGTGGTCCACTGCGGCGACCAGCGGATGGTGTCCTGCAGCGACAGCTCGAGCGAGCGCTCGTCGCGGTTGGTGTTGGTGTCGGTCAAGGCGGGGTCGGGTGGGTTCACGACCGAGCCATTCACGTTGCCGTAGCCCACCCAGTTGTAGGCCTGGTCCTGGAACCGGTTGCGCACGCGCGAGGACAGCAGGCCGACGCTGAGGTCATGCGCCACGCCGCCCGTCGTGAGCTTGCCCTTGAGCTTGAGCTGCGCCGCCGTCAGCCGGCGCCGCTCGTTCTCGCTGCGGAAGTCGTACATGTCGTAGCTGCCGTCGCTGCAGTAGCGGTCATACACGTTCTCGGTGCTGCAGCCGAAGGCGTAGGCCAGCCTGTCATCGGTCTTCAGGCGCTGCTGGCCGAGCTGGGCCGACCAGCGCCAGTCCGCGTTCAAGGCCTGTTCGATGCGCAGCGTGCCCGTCAGCGCGCCGAACACCGAGGGCTGCGACCAGGGCTGGTTGTTGAGGTTCAGGTGCGGGCTGGGCACGGGCGGCAGCCGGCTGCCCAGCAGGCTGTACCCGGCCTGGCTGGGCTGGGACTTGCGACTCCATTCGACCTCGGCCTCGACCAGCGTGTCGCGTCCCACGCGCCAGTCCAACGCGAGCGCCGCCAGGCTGCGCCGGCCGTCCAGGTCGTCGATGCGCGGGCGCAGCGTCTCGTGCGCCACGTTGAAGCGGTAGCCGAACACGCGGTCCACGCCGAAACGCCCGCCCAGGTCGATGGCGCCCAGCACGCCGCCGCGGCCGGAGACCTCCACTGTCGCGCTGCGCCGGTCCTGCTCCGTGGGGCGCTTCACGACGTAGTTGACGAGACCGCCCGGCGCGCTGGTGCCGGCCTGGATGCCGCTCGTGCCCTTGAGGATCTCGATGCGCTCCTTGTTGTCCAGCGGAATCGAGGTCTCGGCGCTGATGGGCAGGCCTTCGCGCCGGTAGTTGAAGCGGTTGTCCAGCGTGAAGCCGCGGATGCTCAGGTAGTCCCAGTAGCCGGGCGAGTTGTAGGCATCGGTGACCGAGGCGTCGAAGCGCGTGAGGTCCGCCAGCCGGCGTGCGCCACTGGCCTGCAGCGCCTGCGCATCGATCACGGTGGCCGACAGCGGCAGCTCGCGCAGCGGCTGGTCGCCAAAGCCGCTCACGTCGGCCTGGGCGGGCTGGTTGCCGGATTGGACCGTGACGGCGGGCAGGGTGGGGGTCTGGGCCGCGGCGATGGCGGCCCAGGAGGCCACGAGCGCGGCCGCGAGGGCCTGCGGACGCAGCGGGAAAGGAGAAATGCGGTTCGGTGCCACAACGCTCTCACGTCATAGCAGGTCGGCCTGACGGATCGCATGGGCCGCGGGCGCCGGTCGGCGCCGCACGGCCCAACCGGGTCAATGCTTCCCTGCGCGAGTATTAACTCGGGCCGCCGGGCTTCCGGCGGGACAGGTTCCAAGGGTGTGATCTCAGCCGGACCGGTCGCAAGACCGGGCCAGCACCCCTAGCGGACGCGGATTGTAGTGGCGTGTGACGCGGGTATGACGGCGGGACTCAGCCCAGCCCGCCCAGGCACACGTACTTGGTCTCGAGGAACTCCTCGATGCCGTACTTGGAGCCTTCGCGGCCCAGGCCCGATTGCTTGACGCCGCCGAACGGTGCCTCGGCCGTGGAGATCAGGCCGGTGTTGACGCCCACCATGCCCGACTCCAGCCGCTCGGCCACGCGCATCACGCGGCCGATGTCGCGGCTGTAGAAGTAGGCGGCCAGGCCGAACTCGGTGTCGTTGGCCAGCGCCAGCACCTCGGCCTCGGTGTCGAAGGCGAAGATCGGCGCCAGCGGGCCGAAGGTCTCTTCCTTGGCGAACAGCATGTCGGCCGTGGCGCCCGCCACCACGGTGGGCTCGTAGAACTGGCCGCCCAGCGCATGGCGCTTGCCGCCGGTCAGCACCTTGCCGCCCTTGGCCACGGCGTCGGCCACATGCTCCTCGATCTTGGCGACAGCCTTGGCGTCGATCAGCGGGCCCTGCGTGACACCGGCCTGCAGGCCGTCGCCGACTTTGAGCGCCTTGACCTTGGCCACGAGCTTTTGCGTGAAAGCCTCCAGCACGCCGCGCTGCACGTAGAGCCGGTTCGCGCAGACGCAGGTCTGGCCCGTGTTGCGGTACTTGGAGACCATCGCGCCCTCGACCGCAGCATCGATGTCGGCGTCGTCGAACACGATGAAGGGTGCGTTGCCGCCCAGCTCCAGCGAGAGCTTCTTGATGGTGTCGGCCGACTGGCGCATCAGCGTGCGGCCCACCTCGGTGGAGCCCGTGAAGGTCAGCTTGCGCACGGTGGGGCTGCGCGTCATCTCGCCGCCGATCTCCGAGGCCGAACCGGTCAGCACCGACAGCAGGCCCTTGGGCACGCCGGCGCGTGCAGCCAGTTCCGCGAAGGCCAGGGCCGAGTAGGGCGTCTGCGTGGCGGGCTTGACCACCATGGCGCAGCCGGCCGCCAGCGCCGGGCCGGCCTTGCGCGTGAGCATGGCGGTCGGGAAGTTCCAGGGCGTGATGGCCGCCGTGACGCCGATGGGCTGCTTGAGCGCGAGGATGCGCTTGTCGCCGCTGGTGGCCGGAATCATGTCGCCGTAGACGCGGCGCGCCTCCTCGGCGAACCACTCGATGAACGAGGCCGCATAGACGATCTCGCCCTTGGCCTCGGCCAGCGGCTTGCCCTGCTCGGTGGTCATGATCAGCGCCAGGTCGTCCTGGTTCGTCAGCATGAGGTCGTTGAGCCGGCGCAGCACGGCCGCGCGCTCCTTGGCCGGCAGCTCGCGCCAGGCCTGCTGGGCCACGGCCGCGGCGGCGATGGCGCGCACGGTCTCGGCCGTGCCGCACAACGGGATCGTGCCGATGGTCTCGCCGTTGGCGGGATTGGTGACGGCCACGGTCTTGCCGCTGTCGGCGTCGGCCCATTCGCCGGCAATGAAGGCCTGCTGGCGCAGCAGGCTCGGGTCTTGGAGTTTCAGCATGGGATGCTCTTTCAGGGTCCAGGGATTCAGTTGCGCAGCGCCGCGGCCAGGATGTCCAGGCCTTCGTCCAGCAGCGCGTCCTCGATGGTCAGCGGGAACAGGAAACGGATCACGTTGGCGTGCACGCCGCAGCTCAGTAGGAGCAGGCCGGCATCGCGCGCGCGCTGCTGCACCTGCCGTGCGAACTCCGGGTCGGGCCCGCCATCGGCCTGCGCGAACTCCACGGCCACCATGGCGCCCAGGCCGCGCACGTCGCTGATCTGCGGCACGCTGGCGCGCAGCGCGTTCAGCCGGGCCTGCAGGCGCTGGCCCAGGCGCTCGGCGCGTGCGCAGAGCTGCTCGTCGGCGATCACGTCCAGCACGGCATGGGCCGCGGCGATGGCCAGCGCGTTGGCGGCATAGGTGCCGCCCAGCCCGCCGGGCGCCGGCGCGTCCATGATCTCGGCGCGGCCGACCACGCCCGACAGCGGCAGGCCGCCGGCCAGGCTCTTGGCCACGGTCATGAGGTCGGGCAGCACGTCGTAGTGCTCCATCGCGAACAGCTTGCCCGTGCGGCCGAAGCCGGTCTGGATCTCGTCGGCGATCAGCACGATGCCGTGGCGGTCGCAGACCGCGCGCAGGCCGCGCATGAACTCGGGCGGCTGCACGTAGAAGCCGCCTTCGCCCTGCACGGGTTCCACGATGATGGCCGCCACCTGGTCGGCAGCGATGTCGGACTTGAACAGTTGCTCGAGCGCGGCCAGCGACTGCGCCACGCTGACGCCGTGCAGCGCGACCGGTGCGGGCACGTGGTAGACGCTGGCCGGAAACGGACCGAAGCCCAGTTTGTAGGGCGCGACCTTGCCGGTCAGCGCCATGCCCATGAAGGTGCGGCCGTGGAAGGCGCCCGTCAACGCGATGACGCCCGGGCGGCGCGTGTGGGCGCGCGCGATCTTGATGGCGTTCTCCACGGCCTCGGCGCCGGTCGTGAAGAAGGCCGTCTTCTTGGCGTGCCGGCCCGGCGCCAGCGCGTTCAGGCGCTCGGCCAGCGCGACCACGCTTTCATAGGGCACGACCTGGTAGGCCGTGTGCGTGAAGTGCTCGAGCTGCTGCTTCACCGCCTGCACCACGCGCGGATGGCGGTGGCCGGTGTTGAGCACCGCGATGCCGGAGCCGAAGTCGATGTAGCGGCGGCCCTCCACGTCCCACAGCTGCGCATTCTCGGCGCGCTCGGCGTAGATCTGAAAGCCGATGCCCACGCCGCGCGGCGTGGCGGCGATGCGGCGCGCGTCGATCTGCTGGTTGGTGCTGGTCTCAAGGGCGGCGTTCATGGCGGCATGGTGGCCCACAGGGGCTCGGGTTGGGCTGGACAGGGGCGCAGTCTACGAATACATTGATTCCAATAAAAGAACCAATTTGTGAAGATTCAATGGAGCCAACTTTAGGCCAGGAGGCGCAGGCGCTGCCGGACTTCGTGCTGCAGCAGTTCGCGCCCGGCAATGGCGAGTACAACCACCAGCAGCTGTACCGCATCCTGCAGGGCGGCATTCGCCAATCCACCTTGCCCGCGGGGCACAAGCTGCCGCCCACGCGGGCCATGGCCGAAGCCCTGGGCATTGCGCGCAACACCGTGGTGCAGGTCTACGAGCAGCTGGTGCTGGAAGGCCTGGCGCAGGCCGGCGTCGGCCGTGGCACTTACGTGGCAGAGGCCGCGCCAGGCTTCGTCGGCCGCGTGCGCGCCGCGCCGCGCGGTGGCAGCCCGGCCGCATCGCCGCTCTCGCAGCGCGGCGGCGACCTCGTGCAGGGCGCGCTGGCCAGCCCCATGCAATGGGGCGCGTTCGCGCCCGGCGTGCCGGAGGTGCGCATGTTCCCGGCCAAGATCTGGAGCCGGCTGCAGAGCCAGGCCTGGCGCGAGGTCGAGCCCGCGCACCTGAGCTACGCCACGGGCGCGGGCCACCCGGCCCTGCGCGAGGCCATCGCCGACTACCTGGGCGGCACGCGCGGCGTGGCCTGCGATGCCGCGCAGGTGGTGGTGACCAGCGGCACGCAGCAGGCGCTGCACCTCGTGGCCCATCTGCTGGCCGACAGCGGCGACCGGGTCTGGCTCGAAGACCCGGGCTACTGGGGCGCGCGTGCCATGTTCCGCGCGGCCGGCCTCGCGCTGGAACCCGTGGACCTGGACGCCGAAGGCCTGGCGCCGAGCGCGCAGCAACTGGAAAAGCCGCCGCGGCTGATGTTCCTCTCGCCCGCGCACCAGTACCCCACGGGCGTGCTCATGAGCCACGGCCGGCGCCGCCAGCTGCTGGACTACGCCGTGCGCCACCGCGTCTGGATCGTCGAGGACGACTACGACAGCGAATTCCGCTTCGCCGCCCGTCCGCTGCCTGCGCTGCAAAGGCTGGACGAGCAGGGCCGCGTGCTCTACCTGGGCACCTTCTCCAAGACGCTGTACCCCTCGCTGCGGCTGGCCTACCTGGTGCTCCCGCGCGACCTCGTGGAGAGCTTCACGCGCGCGCTCAACGAGCTCTACCGCGAGGGCCAGACGCTGCAGCAGGTGGTGCTGGCGCGCTTCCTGCGCGAGGGCCACTACGCGCGCCACATCCGGCGCATGCGCGGCGTCTACGCCGCGCGCCGGGCCGCATTGATCGAGGCCTTCACGGCACGCTTCGGCACGCGCTTGCCGCTGCTGGGCAGCGATGCCGGGCTGCACCTGGTGCTGGGCCTGCCCGACGCGGCCGATGACGCGGCCGTGGCCGACGAGGTCCTGGCCGCCGGCGTCATGACGCGGCCGCTGTCGCTGTACAGCCTGCGCCGCCCGGCGCCGCAACAGGGGCTGGTGCTGGGCTACGGCGCCGTGACCGAACCCGAGATCCGCGCCGGCTTCGACCGCCTTGCGGCCGTGCTCGAGCGGCATGTCTGAGCCCGCCAGCCCGACAGCGCGGCATGCAAACTCGGCATGCCGTGGCCGCAGGCGCGCTCCTACACTGCTGCCACCACCACCGAGGAGACCCTGATGAGCACCCCCGCGTTCCGCATCGAGCACGACCTGTTGGGCGACCGCGAGGTACCGGCAGAGGTCTATTACGGCGTGCACACGCTGCGTGCCGTCGAGAACTTCGCTATCACCGGTACCGCGATCTCGATCTACCCCGAGCTCATCAAGGCGCTGGCCTGCGTCAAACAGGCTGCCGCCCATGCCAACCACGAGCTGGGCCTGCTGGACGAGAAGCGCTGCAACGCCATCTCGGCCGCCTGCGACGAGCTGCTGGCCGGCCGGCTGCACGAGCAGTTCGTCGTCGACGTGATCCAGGGCGGCGCCGGCACCTCGACCAACATGAACGCCAATGAGGTCATCGCCAACCGCGCGCTGGAGCTGCTGGGCCACGCCAAGGGCGAGTACCAGCACCTGCACCCCAACGAGCAGGTCAACATCGGCCAGAGCACCAACGACGTCTACCCCTCGTCGCTCAAGATCGCCACCTGGTTCGGCATCGCCGGCCTGGTCGATGCGATGGAGGTGCTGCGCCAGTCCTTTGCACGCAAGGCAGAGGAGTTCAAGGACATCCTCAAGATGGGCCGCACCCAGCTGCAGGACGCCGTGCCCATGACACTGGGCCAGGAGTTCGGCACCTACGCCGTGATGATCGAGGAAGACCAGCAGCGCCTGCGCGAGGCCGTGCTGCTGATCTGCGAGATCAACATGGGCGCCACCGCCATCGGCACCGGCATCACGGCGCACCCGGACTACGCGCCGCTGGTCTTGAAGCACCTGCAGCGCATCACCGGCATCCCGCTCATCACCGCACCCAACCTGATCGAGGCCACGCAGGACTGCGGCGCCTTCGTGCAGCTGTCGGGCGTGCTCAAGCGCGTGGCGGTCAAGCTGTCGAAGATCTGCAACGACCTGCGTTTGCTGTCGAGCGGCCCGCGCGCCGGTTTCAACGAGATCAACCTGCCGCCCATGCAGGCCGGCTCCAGCATCATGCCGGGCAAGGTCAACCCGGTGATCCCGGAGGTCGTGAACCAGGTGGCGTTCGAGGTGATCGGCAACGACATCACGGTCAGCTTCGCGGCCGAGGCCGGCCAGCTGCAGCTCAACGCCTTCGAGCCCATCATTGCGCACAGCCTGTTCAAGAGCGTGGCGCACCTGCGCAGCGCCTGCCTCACACTGTCTTCGCGTTGCGTGGATGGCATCACGGCCAATGCCGACCACCTGCGCGACCTGGTCGCCAACTCCATCGGCATCGTCACCGCGCTGAACCCCTACATCGGCTACGCCAACGCCACGGCCGTCGCGCAGGAGGCCCATGCCACGGGCGGCAGCGTCTACGCCATCGTGCTGGCCAAGGGGCTGCTGACCAAGCAGCAGCTCGACGAGATTCTGCGGCCCGAGGTGCTCACGCGGCCGGTGCCGCTGGTGCGGTCCTGATCCGGATGGAGGCCCCGGCATAAGATGCGCCCGCCCCGGCGCTCGTGCCGGGAACCACCCGAGACACCTCCCCATGACCATTTCCATGTACCAGGCCAGCGTGCCGCGTTTCGTCAACATCCTCGGCAACCTGTCGAAGATTTTGGACAAGACGCAGGCCCACATCGACGCCAAGAAGATCGCCGATGGCACGCTGACCGGCTACCGCCTGTTCCCCGACATGCTGCCGCTGACCAGCCAGGTGCAGATCGCCTGCGACGCCGCCAAAGGTGTCATCGCCCGCCTGTCCGGCGTGGACGCGCCCGTGTTCGAGGACAACGAGAAGACGCTGGCCGAGCTGAAGGAGCGCATCGCCAAGACCATCGCCTACCTGCAAAGCGTGCCGGCCGACAAGATCGACGGCACGGAAGACAAGGCCATCGTCACGCGGCGCGGCGAGAAGGAGACCCACTACGTGGGCATGCAGTTCCTGCTGGGCCACGCCGTGCCCAACTTCTATTTCCACGTCACGACCACGTACAACATCCTGCGCCACAACGGCGTGGAGATCGGCAAGCGCGACTACCTCGGCCAGCCCTGAGCCGGGCCGCGATCAGCGGCTTGCACCTGGCGTCGACGGCCGCGTCGCACGACCCGCTTCGGCGGGTTTTTTTACGCCAGCGGTCTGGACGCCAGCGCGTTCCGGCGTCGATGAACGGCGCCGGGTCCACCATCGCCCGATTCAGCATGACCGACCCGTGCAGGTGCGGCCCGGTCACGCGGGCGGTGCACCCACCTTGCACAAGGCGTGCCCGTGGCGGCTGCGATGTCCGTGCCATCGTGCGGATGGCGGGCCTGGCGCAGGCCCTGGGGCCTGAGGTGCGCACGCAGCCGACGCAGTGGGTTCAGTCCTGAGGGAGCCCCTTGCGTCAGGCCGGTGGATGTGCGGCGCCATACCTGCCGGCTATGGCGCTGACACCAATCGAATATTGGACGCCGAGGATCGCTCGGCTCTAAGGTCGCGGTTGTGGTGGTGCATGCCTGCAGGAAGGCTGCAGGCAAGTACCACGGCTTTCCTACAACCACCGGAGACGACATGCCCGCCACCCTGCTCGAACGCCCTGCACACACCGACCTCGAGATCCGCCCCATGACGGGCACCTGCGGCGTGGAGCTGCTGGGCGTGGACCTGGCCGCCGGCATCGACGCGTCCACCGTGGCGCTGGTGCGCCGGCTGCTGGCCGAGCGCGGCGTGGTCTTCTTCCGCGACCAGGCGCTGACGCCCGAAAGCCACAAGGCCTTCGCCCAGCTGTTCGGCCCCATCGTCACCAACCCGGTCTACGACCATGTGCCCGGCCACCCCGAGATCATGCCGGTCGTGAAGGAGGCGCACGACAGGTACAACATCGGCGACACCTGGCACAGCGACATGTCGTACATGGACGAGCCGCCACTGGGCTCCATCCTCTACGCACGCGAGGTGCCGCCGTTCGGCGGCGACACGCTGTGGACCAACATGACCGCGGCCTACGCGGCCCTGCCCGAGACGCTGAAGACCATGCTGGATGGCCGCCGCGCGCTGCACTCGGACCGCTTCCTGACCGAGCGGCTGCAGGAGCGCAACGCGGGCCGCTCCACGCGGCTGCGCGAGGACCGCGCCGGCAAGGAGATCAGCGCACTGCACCCCGTGGTGCGCCGGCACGACGAGTCGGGCCAGCCCGCGCTGTACGTGAACTACCCCTTCACCTGGGCCTTCGAGGGCATGAGCCGCGAGGAAAGCCTGCCGCTGCTGTCCCAGCTCGTGCAGCACGCCACGCGACCCGAGTTCTGCTGCCGCTTCCGCTGGCAGAAGGGCTCGCTCGCGTTCTGGGACAACCGCTGCACCATGCACTACGCCTGCAACGACTACCAGGGCTACCGCCGCGAGATGCACCGCATCACGGTGGCAGGCCAGCGTCCCGCATGACGGTGGCCGCGCACACGCTGGTGACCGGCGCGACGCGCGGCATCGGCCGCGCCATCGTCGAGCTGCTCGTCGCACAGGGCCGGCCCGTGGTCGGCCTGGCGCGCCGGCCCGACCCCACGTTCCCGGCACCGCTGGTCTGCGCCGACCTGGGCGACAGCGCGGCCGCAGGCCGGGCGCTGGCCGAGCTCGCGCAGCGCTGGCCGATCGGCCAGCTCGTCAACAACGCCGGCGTGAACCAGCTGCAGCCGCTGGGCGCCATCACCGATGCGGCCTTCACGCAGGTCTTCGACCTCAACTGCCGCGCGGCCGTGCAATGCAGCCAGGCGCTGCTGCCGGGCATCCGTGCGGCGCGCGACGCGGACGGTCGGCCGGCCGGGCGCATCGTCAACATCTCCAGCCGCTCGCT
>DATKFT010000735.1:0-2091 GCA_035544335.1 Pseudorhodoferax sp. | reverse complement strand
CGGTGAGTACCCGTCGCTGTGGTCGGCCATCATCGAATCGCGATCAAATGCCCGTCAACCCACCGGAGCACATCAGCGTCTGCCCGCTCACGTAGTCCGACTCGGGCAGACACAGCAGGTAGACGGCGCCCGCGGCTTCCTCGGGCGTGCCGCCACGGCCGAGCGGGATGCTCTGGTCCATGGCCGCCAGCAGGCCCGGGTTGATGCCGACCTTGATCTCGCGGCCGTCGATGGTGGTGGTGGCGCCGTCGGCCACGCTGCCGGTCAGCCGCGTCTTGATGAAGCCGTAGGCCACCGCATTGACAGTGACGTGCATTCGCCCCCATTCCTTGGCCAGCGTCTGTGTCATGCCCAGGATGCCGGCCTTGGCGGCCGCGTAGTTCACCTGGCCCACGTTGCCGAACAGCCCGGCCACCGAGGAGATGTTGACCACCTTGCGCACCACGCGCCGGCCGGCCGCGGTGTCGGCCTTGGACAGGTCGCGGATCACCGGGTAGGCCGCGCGCAGGATGCGGAACGGGGCCGTCAGGTGGCAGTCGATCATCGCGTACCACTGCTCGTCGCTCATCTTCTGGATCACGCTGTCCCAGGTGTAGCCGGCGTTGTTGACGACGATGTCCAGGCCCTGGTAGTGCTGCACCGCGGTGCCGATGAAGCGCTCTGCAAAGTCCGGCGCGGTCACATTGCCGGCGCAGGCCACGGCCTGGCCACCGGCCGCACGGATCTCGGCCACGACCTCCTCGGCCGGTCCGGTGTCCAGGTCGTTGACGACCACGTGCGCGCCCTGCGACGCGAACTTCAGGGCGATGGAGCGGCCGATGCCGCGGCCGGAACCCGTGACGAGCGCGACCTTGCCGTCGAGTGTGAGAGACATGGGGAGTGTTTCCTGTCAGTGGATGGAGGTGGATGTCAGGGCAGCGCGACGACGGCCTCACCGGCGATCTTGGTCTGCCCGTGCTGGTTGGTGCTGCGGATCTCGATGCGCACGCAGGCTTCGCCGCCGCTGTGCAGCTTCTCGACCACATGCCCGCTGCAGCACATGGCGTTGCCCAGGTGCGTGATGCCCTGGAAACGCACGTCGAAACGCCGCAGCCGCGACTGCGGAGCCCAGGCCGTCAGCAGCCGGCCCAGCCAGGCCATGCCCAGCATGCCCTGCGCGAACACGTCGGGCATGCCTGCGCGCCGCGCGAAGTCGGTGTCGATGTGGATCGGGTTGTGGTCGCCCGAGGCGCCGCCGAACAGCGCCAGCGTCGTGCGGTCCACGGGCGGCAGCTGCAGCGGCGGCAGCTGGTCGCCGACCTGCACGGTGTCGAAGCGGGGGGGGCTCATGGTGTCTCCTTCAATTCCTGCACACGAGCACGGTGCGCATCTCGGCCACCAGCTCACCCATCTGGTTGGTCGCGCGCGAGGCCTTCACGACGAACTCGAGCGCGCCGTTCTTCTTGGCGTAGATGTCCTCGATGCGCGAACGCACCGTGACCGTGTCGCCCACGCAGGCCGCGCGGTGGTAGACGAAGCTCTGCTCGCCGTGCAGCAGCCTGGCCAGCGGAATGTCCAGGTCGGCCAGCAGGCGCGTGCTGGCGCCCGAGTCGAGCTCGGCTGCGAACAGGAAGGTCGGTGGCGCGGGCAGGTCGGCGTAGCCGGCATCGCGCGCGGCCGTGGCGTCGGTGTAGACCGGGTCGGTCTCGCCGATGGCCTTGGCGAAGAACTGCAGCCGCGTGCGCTCGATCGGCAGCTGCGACGGTGGCAGCTCGTGGCCGATCCATTTCTTGTCGATCATGGCGCTGCCCTCAGACGCGTTCGTAGAGCGTGACCACGCAGGCGCCGCCCAGCCCCAGGTTGTGCTGCAGCGCCAGCCGGGCACCGGCGACCTGGCGCGCCTCGGCCGTGCCACGCAACTGCTGCACGAGCTCGGTGCACTGGGCCAGGCCCGTCGCGCCCAGCGGGTGGCCCTTGGACAGCAGGCCGCCCGAGGGGTTGGTGACGACCTGGCCGCCGTAGGTGTTGTCGCCGTCGCAGACGAACTGCTCGGCGCCGCCCTCGGGGCACAGGCCCAGCGCCTCGTAGCTCAGCAGCTCGTTGTGGGCGAAG
>DATKFT010000734.1:0-1840 GCA_035544335.1 Pseudorhodoferax sp. | reverse complement strand
ACGGTGAAGGTCAGCACCTTCATCCACTGGGCGGCGAAGATGCCGGCCCACAGGTCGTAGCCGACGGGGCCGCGGGTCAATAGCAGCTGCGCCAGCACGACGACGGTGAACAGCGCCATGAGCACGCCGGTGACGCGCTGCGCCAGCCAGTCGCGCAGGCCGTAGTGCGCGCCGACGACGACGCGCTTGGATCCGTAGTTGACAGCCATGGGGGACTCTTCCTTTTCTTGTGATCAGTACACGCCGAACAGCTTGAGGCCCAGCACCAGCGTCAGGCCCAGGCTCAGCACCAGCACGGTGATGGCCGAGGTCTTGCCGAACTGCTTGGTCACGGCGTCATGGCTCACGTCCATCCACAGGTGGCGCAGGCCGGCGATGAAGTGGTGCAGGTAAGCCCACATCAGCGCCAGCACCACGAGCTTGAGGAACCAGCCCGGGGCAAAGCCCAGCCCGACGTTGAAGGCGGCCTTGAACCGGGCGAACGACAGTTCCGAGGACACGGAGGTGTCGAACATCCAGATGATGAAAGGCATGAGCAGGAACATCAGCACGCCGCTGGCGCGGTGCAGGATGGAGACCCAGCCGGCCGCCGGCAGGCGGTAGGTCGGCAGGTCGGTCAGTGCGTTGATGTTGCGAAATTGTGGGCGTTTGGTGCGGGCTGAGGAGGCGGCTTCTGTCATGAATGCGCTTTCGTGGATGTAACGGCCTTGTAATTGTGTCGCGGCGGGCAGCGCAAAATTCTATTGCAATGCAGCAAGCGAGCGCGGAGGAGGTGATTGGGCGGCAGTCGCGCACGCGTCTGCGTGCTGCTGCGCTCAGTTGAGCTCGTTGCGGTAGTGGTGCGTATCGGTGCGGTACAGGCCGCGGCGCAGCTCCATCGGGGTGTCGTTGTAGGTGTAGGCCACGCGCTCCACGCTCAGCAAGGGCGTGCCGGCGGCGACCTGCAGGATGTCGGCCTGCTCGGTATCGGGCAGCACGGCACGGATCTTTTCTTCGGCGCGCACCATGCGCACGCCGAACTCGGTCTCGAACAGCGCGTAGGTCGGCCCGCGGAAGGCCGCCATGCGCTCGGCCGTCAGGCCCTTGAACGGCGTGCCGGGCAGCCACAGGTCTTCGAGGATGGTCGGGATCTGCGTGCCGCCTTCACCCGCGAAAGACAGGGTGCGGCGCACCTGCATGACGGCATCGCCGCCGCGCAGGCCCAGGGCCCGCGCGATCTCCGCGCTGGCGCGCGTGCGCCGGCATTCGAGGAAGCGGCGCTGTGCGGGCCCCTCGCGGACGAGGTCGCCGTCGTCGGGCACGAGCTTCAGGAAGCGGTAGCGCACCTGCTGCTCGGTGTGTGTGGCGACGAAGGTGCCCTTGCCCTGGCGTCGCAGCAGCAGGTTCTCGCTGGCCAGCTCGTCGACCGCCTTGCGCACCGTGCCCTGGCTCACGCGGAACCGGGCGGCCAGTTCGATCTCGCTCGGAATCAGCTCGCCGGGTTTCCATTCGCCGGCCTGCAGGCTTTGCAGGATCAGGCTCTTGATCTGCTGGTACAGGGGGCTGAATGCGGGGGTGGCGGCCGTGCCGATGTCCATGGTCGTGTCGGTGGTGGTGGGAGCGGGCATGGAACTTGGGCATCGGGCCAGGATCGCAGTGCTGGCGAGGTGGGGAGACGCGCGGACGGCCGCTGTCTCGTCGGCCTTCCATGCCCGCGCACGGGGCTGCAAACGGGTGTCTGCAGCCCGTCAATCTTATCTTATATAAGACATAAGACAAATTGACCATGAAATCAGAACAAGGGTAAACTCGAAGGCTGTCCCTCGGCCTGCGCGCTCGTTGTTCCAACGCCTGGGCGGGG
>DATKFT010000733.1:0-4614 GCA_035544335.1 Pseudorhodoferax sp. | reverse complement strand
ACCGAGTCAGACTGTGGCGGCTGCAACTGCAGCACCTGGCCAACGAGACTGGATTGAGCGTTCAGGTATGCCACTTCCCTCCGGGCACGAGCAAGTGGAACAAGATCGAGCACCGCATGTTTTGCCACATCACCAACAACTAGCGGGGACGACCGCTGCTATCGCGCCAGACCGTGGTGCAGCTCATCGGCAGCGTCACCACAGCGCAGGGATTGCGCGTGCGTGCTGGCCTTGACGAGAACCAATACGAAGCGAGGGTCAAGGTGAGTGACGAAGAACTTTCGGTCGTCAGGATCGAGCGTGATGCGTTCCATGGCGAATGGAACTACCGCATTCGGCCAAACACTCAAACTTGAATCAATTGTTCAAGTTATTTTTGCTAGGTTTCTGACGGGCTGCGCCGGCGTGACTGTCACGTCGATTTCGCCGGCCAAGTACCTGGCCGAGCGCCGCGGCGACGTGCTGACCACCGGCCGGCTCAGCGAGCGCGCACAGGAAGTGCTGCGCGTGGTCGGCATCGCCGACTGCCGCGAGCGGCCCGTGGCCTGCCGCGACGCGCTGGGCAGTTCGGGCGGAATCAGCGAGGAGCAGCGTCTGTCGGCCCTGGCCGAGCTTTGGCTGGGGGTCGCTCTGGCGGCGGACAGGGCCCAGGCTGCCGACGAGATCGCGCTCGACGCCTGGCTGCAGACCGCGCGCCACGCATACGCCTATCTGTTCTTCACCGCGCGCCGGCCCGGAGAGCGCGCCTTCGAAGACCGCCAGACCCAGGTGCGCGACTATTACAACTACGCCGTGCAGCAGACCGTGACGCGGCTGTTCAAGGCGTACAGCAGCACGCCGGTCAAGCAGCGCGGCGAGACGCTGGCCATGGGGGGCTGGCGGATCGATAGCCAAGCCGACGACCTGGCGTTGCCGCCGGACTCGCCGTTGCCCGCTGAACTGCTGCCGGCGTCCTCGCTGCGATTCACGGGCCTGCGCAACAGCTACCGGCGCGACGGTTTTGGCGCCGAACTCGTCGCCGTGCTGCCGCAACCCAAGGATGCCGATCCGGCCCGGCCCTTCGACACCACGCGCTTTGCGGCCATCACGGCACTGCTGCGCTTCGAGGGCAGCACGCTGCCAGAGGTGCTGGCCAGCCGGGCGGTGCAGCTCAGGCTGTACGACCCGTACCGCAGCGCGCAAGCGCCGCTGGCAGCGGAGCGGGTGCCGCTGGCGGCCAACTTCACGGCCGGCTATGGCCTGTGGCTGGCGCGCGCGGGCTTCGCCGCGCAGTCGCTGCGCACGCTGTTCGGCCTGTCCGACGGCATCGTGCGCCCGCGCATCCAGCTGATGCAGCCTTACGACCCCAAGCGCCGCACCATCGTCATGCTGCACGGCTTGGCCAGCAGCCCCGAGGCCTGGATCAACGTCGCCAACGAAGTGCTGGGTGACGAGGTGCTGCGCCAGAACTACCAGATCTGGCAGGTCTACTACCCCTGCAACGCGCCGCTGGCCTTGAACCAGAAGGCCATCCGCGAGGTGCTGCTGAAGACGATGGCGCACTTCGACCCCGGTGGCCAGGCCAGAGCCTCGCGCGACATGGTGTTGGTGGGCCACAGCATGGGCGGCGTGCTGGCGCGCCTGCTGGTGTCGTCGACGGGCGAGCGGCTGTGGTCGCTGTTGCCGGCGGCGCGCGAGGCGGATGAGCGCCTGGCGCCGTTCCTGTCCTTCGAGCCGCTGGAGCAGGTCAGCGAGGCCATCTTCATTGCCGCGCCACACCGGGGTACGCCGTTCGCGGGCGGCCGGCTGGCACGGAGCATTGCCAACTTCGTGACGCTGCCGCTGGCCATGCTGGAGCAGATCGGCGACGTGACGGGGCGATTCGACCGGCCCGACCCCGACGGCAAGGAGCCGGGGCCGCAGCGCATCCCCAACAGCATCGACAACCTGCGCGACACCGACCCCTTTGTGCAGGCCGCCGCCAAGCTGCCGATCAGCTCGCACGTGCGCTACCACTCCATCATCGGCCAGACCGATGCCACGCTGCCGCTGGCCGATGCGAGCGACGGCATCGTGCCCTATGCCAGCGCCCACCTGCAAGGGGCCGCATCGGAGCGCGTGCTGCACTCCGAGCACAGCGTGCAGGAGCATCCGCTGGCAATCCTCGAGATCCGCCGCATCCTGCGCGAGGCGCTCACCACGTCCCGCTGAGCAGCACCAAGCCCATCTGCTCGATTGAGGGCGTTGCGGCCGCAGCCAGCAAGCCATTCTGGTTCCAGATCTACGTCATGCGCGACCGCGGCTTCATCGAGCGCCTGATCGCACGCGCGCGCGCTGCACGCTGCCGTGCGGTGGCGCTCACGCTGGACCTGCAGATCATGGGCCAGCGCCACAAGAACTCGAAGAATGGCCTGTCCACTCCGCCCAAGCCCACGCTCGCCAACCTGCTCGACCTGTGCCGCAGTTCGACCCGGCGCTGAGCTGGGACGACGTTGGCTGGGTGCGCCGGCTGTGGCCCGGCAAGCTGATCCTGAAGGACATCCAGGACGTGGAAGACGCCCGTCTGGCCGCGGCCAGCGGCGCCGATGCGCTGATCGTGTCCAACCACGGCGGCCGCCAGCTCGACGGCGCCGACTCCAGCATCCGCGCGCTGCCCGACATCGCCGAGGCCGTCGGCCAGCGCATCGAGGTGCACATGGACGGCGGCGTGCGCTCTGGCCAGGACGTGCTCAAGGCGCTGGCGCTGGGTGCCCGCGGCGTCTACATCGGCCGCAGCATGCTGTACGGGCTGGGCGCGCTGGGGCAGGCCGGTGTCACGCAGGCGCTGCAGATCATCCAGCGCGAGCTCGACCTGACGATGGCCTTCTGCGGCCGCACGCAGGTCGGGCAGGTCGATGCGGGGGTGATCGCGCAGTCGTCGCCGCAGTGGGCCGTGTGCGGCTGAACCCGCGCGGCCAGGCCGCTCAGCGCCCGGCAGCAGCCCTGGCCAGGTGCGCCAGCAGGAGTTTGCTCGCCGCCGACAGCCCGCTCTCGGCGCGGTAGCAGACGACGAACTGCCGCTGCGCCCACGCGTCGCGCAGCGGCACCAGCGCCAGCCCGGCGGCGTCCGCATAGAGCTGCGCCACCTCCATCGGCACCACGCTGATGGCCAGGTCGGCCTGGACCACGCGCAGCGCGGCATCGAAGTTCGCCACCACGACGCGGTTGACCAGCGTCTTGCCGTGCTCGGAGGCCACGCGGCGCAGCAACAGCTGCAGCGCCGTGGTCGCGGGCAGGCCGACCTGCTGGCAGTCCAGCGTCTGCGCGAAATCCAGCGCCGCATAGCGCGCCAGCGGATGCGACGCATGCATGACCATGGCCAGGTGGTCCTGCCGGTAGGGCTGCGCCTGCAGCCCACGCAGGTCCACCGCATCCCAGCACAGGCCGATGGACGCCTGCCCGTCGTGCACGCACTGGACCACGCCGTGGCTGGCCTGCTCCTCCATGCTGACCTGGATGCGGGCGTGGGCCTCGGCGCGCAGGAAGGCGGCCACGTCCTGCGCCAGGGCGCTTTCCAACACCGACGACGTGCAGACCACCTGGACATGGCCGCTCGCGCCGTCGGCGTAGCCGGCCATGTCGCGTTCGATCTGCTCCACGCGCGCGATCACGGCGCGCGCGTGTTCGAGCAAGGTCTGGCCCGCCGGCGTCGGCGCCATGCCATGGCGACGACGACTCAGCAGCGGCGTGCCGAGCGTGTCTTCGAGTTGGGCCAGCCGCTTGCTGATCGCCGAGCCGACCAGGTTGGCGCGCTCGCCCGCAACGCGCAGGCTGCCCGTCTCGCAGACGGATGCGAACAGCCGCAGGGTGGTCAGGTCCAGATCGCGCATGGAGGGTTAAGATATTCCGATGTGGAACGTTGTTGTTTCCAAATTACCAGTTGATTCTATTGTGGAATTTCTAGAATGGGCTGGAACAGGAGACGACACGATGCACGCAGCCGCCACCCACCCCGAGCCGACCATGCGCTACGCTTTTCTGCCGCGCCATGCCGTGGTGCGCGAGGTGGGCTTGCGCGATGGCCTGCAGAGCATCGCCATGGTGCTGCCGACCGCGCACAAGCGCGAATGGCTGCGCCAGGCCCATGCGGCCGGCCAGCGCGAGATCGAGGTCGGCTCCTTCGTGCCCGCCCGCCTGCTGCCGCAACTGGCCGACACCGAAGAAGTGCTGGCATTCGCCAAGACCCTGCCAGGCCTGTTCGCCTCGGTGCTGGTGCCCAACCTGAGGGGGGCAGAGCGGGCGCTGGCGTGTGGCGCCGACCTGATCATGGTGCCGCTGTCGGCCAGCCACGCCCACAGCCTGGCCAACCTGCGCAAGACGCCGGACGAGGTGGTGGCCGAGGTGGCCCGCATGCGCGCGGCGCGCGACGCCAGCGGCGCGTGCACGCTGATCGACGGCGGCGTGGGCACGGCCTTCGGCTGCACGCTGCAGGGCGAGGTGCGCGAGAGCGAGGTGCTGCGCCTCATGCAGGCCCTGCTCGATGCGGGCGCCGACCGCGTGAGCCTGGCCGACACCGTGGGCTACGCCGATCCGGCCATGGTGCGCAGCCTGTTCGAGAAGGCCTTGCGCATCGCGGGCGATCGCCTGTGGTGCGGC
>DATKFT010000732.1:0-1524 GCA_035544335.1 Pseudorhodoferax sp. | reverse complement strand
GGCCTTGTCGGCTTCGGTGGTGAAGGCGTCGGCGAAGAACTCCTCCAGCGGCAGTCCGGCCTGGGCGGTGTAGTCGGCGCGCGCCGAATCGACGACGATGGGTGCGCCGCAGGCGTAGACCTGGTGGCCGGAGAGGTCGGGCAGGTCGTGGAGCACGGCGCGGTGCACGAAGCCGGTGCGGCCGGTCCAGTTGTCCTCGGGCAGGGCATCGGACACCACGGGCACGTAGCGCAGGTTGGGCATCTCGGCCAGCTTCTCGCGCAGCCAGGCGTCCATGTACAGGTCGGCCGGACGGCGGCCGCCCCAGTAGACCGTGGTGGGCCGCGTGATGGCCTTGAACTGCAGCTGTTCGATGACGGCCTTGATCGGAGCGAAGCCCGTGCCCGAGGCCAGCAGCACGATGGGCTTGTCGGAATCCTCGCGCAGGAAGAAGCTTCCGTAGGGGCCCTCGATGCGCAGGATCTCCTTTTCCTTCATGGCGCCGAACACATGGTCCGTGAACTTGCCGCCAGGCATGTGGCGGATGTGCAGTTCCACGCTGGGCCCCACGGGCGGCACGGCGCCGGGCTGGCCACCCGCGGTGTGCGGCGCGTTGGCCATGGAGTAGCTGCGGCGCGCACCGTCGCGCAGGATGAACTCGATGTACTGGCCCGCGTGGTAGCGCATGGCATCGTTGGCCGGCAGCTGCAGCTTGACGAGCATCACGTCGTGCGAGAGCTTGGCCAGGCTGCTCACGCGGGAGGGCATGCGCTTGATCGGATAGGCGCTCTCGTCGGTGACCTGGCGCGATTCCAGCACCAGGTCGGACTGCGGCACGCCGCAGCAGGTCAGGATCAGGCCGGCGGCTTCTTCCTCGGCCGACAAGGCCTTGCTCTGGTGCGGGCCGTGCTCGACTCGGCCCTCCAGCATCTTGCACTTGCACGAGCCGCAGGCGCCGTCCTTGCAGCCGTACGGCAGGCCGACGCCCTGGCGGATGCCGGCGGCCAGGATGGCCTCGCCCTCGGCGGCCTCGAAGGACCGTCCGCTGGGCTGCACGGTGATCTTGAACGGGGGCGCGGCGGCCGTCGTACTGCTCATCTTTGGGTATCCTCGTGGGCTCTTCGCCGCTTCAGTGAACCCAGGATTTTGCCTTCAAACCAATCTCCGCTCGGCGCCTTGCCCGCGCGCTTTCGCCGCACGCGCGTGCTGATCGTCGGCTGCGGCGATGTGGGCCAGCGCGTGGCCGCGCGCCTGCCGGCCGGTGTGCGCGTGTTCGCGCTGACCTCTTCGGTCGCACGCGTGGCCGCGCTGCGCGCGCAAGGCCTGGTGCCGCTGCGTGGCGACCTGGACGATCCGGCCTCGCTGCGCCGGCTGGCCGGCCTGGTGGACCGGGTGCTGCACCTGGCGCCGCCGCCGACCGAAGGCGGGCGCGATCCGCGCACGCGCGCGCTGGGCCAGGTGCTGCTGCGGCGCACGCGACCGCTGGCACTGGTCTACGGGTCGACCAGCGGCGTCTATGGCGACTGAGGTGGCGACTGGGCGGCT
>DATKFT010000731.1:0-2010 GCA_035544335.1 Pseudorhodoferax sp. | reverse complement strand
GCTGTTCGAGTCGGGCGCCATCCTGCTGTACCTGGCCGGCAAGACCGGCCGGTTCCTGCCCGAGGGCGAGCGCGCGCGCTACACCGTGCTGCAATGGCTGATGTTCCAGGTGGGAGGCGTGGGCCCCATGCTGGGCCAGGCCCACCACTTCCGGGTCCACGCGCCCGAGAAGGTCGACTACGCCATCGCGCGCTACACGCACGAAGCGCGGCGCCTGTACGGCGTGATGGACCGCCAGCTGGCCGACAGCCCCTACATCGCGGGCCCCGACTACAGCATTGCCGACATCGCCATCTTCCCGTGGCTGAACAGCTGGCACAAGCAGGGCATCGACTGGGCCCACCACCCGCGCCTGAAGGCCTGGTTCGACCGCATCGCCGAACGGCCCGCCGTGCAGCGTGGCCTGACGGTGCTGGCCGACAGGCGCCCGCCGGTGCCCGACGCGCAGGCCCGCGAGAACCTGTAGGGCGCCACGCAGTACCAGCGGCGCTGAGGCAGGGCACGCCTGCCTGGTGCGCCCGCTGCGGCCTGCGTGGCCTGGCCGCTAAGCCAGCAGCGGCGGCTGGGCAGGCCGCCCCAGCGCCGGTACCGTGGCGCCGCCGCCCAGCCTGAACACCTGCATGGCCTGCACCAGCTGCTCGGCCTGGTTGCGCAGGCTGTCGGCGGCCGCGGCCGACTGCTCGACCAGCGCCGCGTTCTGCTGCGTGGCCTGGTCCATCTGCGACACCGCCTCTCCGACCTGCGACACGCCCGAACTCTGCTCGGTGCTGGCCGCGCTGATCTCGCCCACCAGGTCGCTCACGCGCTGGATCGCGTTGACCACCTCCTGCATCGTGTTGCCGGCTTCGCCGACCAGCACCGTGCCCTGCTGCACGCGCTCCGCGCTGGTGCCGATCAAGGCCTTGATCTCGCGTGCAGCCTCGGCCGAGCGGCCCGCCAGACTGCGCACCTCGGTCGCCACGACGGCAAAGCCACGGCCCTGGTCGCCCGCGCGTGCGGCCTCCACGGCCGCGTTCAGCGCCAGGATGTTGGTCTGGAACGCGATGGAGTCGATCACGCCGATGATGCTGGCGATCTTGCCCGAGCTCTCGTCGATGCCCTTCATGGTGTCCACCACGCGCGCGACGACCTCGCCGCCGCGGCCTGCCACGCTGGAGGCGTTCTGCGCCAGGTTCTTGGCCTGGCGCGCGTTGTCGGCGTTCTGCTGCACGGTGGAGCTCAGCTGCTCCATCGACGCGGCGGTCTCCTCCAGCGCCGAGGCCTGCTGCTCGGTGCGGGCGGACAGGTCGTTGTTGCCATGCGCGATCTCCGCGCTGGCCGTGGCCACGCCGTCGGCATTGCGCCGCACGCCGGCCACCACAGCGGCCAGCTGCTGCTGCATGTCGCGCAGCGCGGCGGCCAGGTCGGCCGCCTCGTCGCGGCCCTGCACCTCCACGGTCTGCGTCAGGTCGCCGTCGGCGATGCGCCGCGCCACCGCGCCGGCCTGCGCCAGCGGCTGCGAGATCGAGCGCGCGATGGCCCAGGCGAACAGCGCGCCCAGCAGCACCGCGACCACGCCGCTGGTGACCAGCACACGGTGGCCCAGCGCAGCGCCCGCCTCGGAGTCCTTGAGCGCCTGCACGTAGAGCGCCTGCTGGCGCTCCTCGAGCTTGCCGATGCTCTCGCTGTACGCCACCGCCAGCGGCTGCAGCGTGCGCTCGAGCTCGGCCGACACGTCCTCGCCGGCCTGGCGGCGCTTGAACAACGCCGCGCGCGGCGTGCGGTAGGCCTCGCGCCGCGCATCGATGTCTTCGAGCAGGCGCTTGCCGGAATCGGTCTGCACGAGCTCGTGCAGGCGCTTGCGCGAGGCCGTCGTGATCTCCGAGGTCTTGTCCATGTCGGCCTGCCAGCGCGGGATGCGGTTGGGGTCCGAATCCAGCAGCGCCGCCTGGGTGCGGACCCAGTTCAGAT
Organism: Pseudorhodoferax sp.; assembly: GCA_035544335.1. GTDB lineage: Bacteria > Pseudomonadota > Gammaproteobacteria > Burkholderiales > Burkholderiaceae_C > Pseudorhodoferax. Next base: position 60 of record DATKFT010000731.1, on the reverse strand, counting down.
CGATGGTCTGGTGCCAGCGCATGGCCACCTCCTGCCGCTCACGGTCCACGGTGCCCAGGC
>DATKFT010000730.1:0-4526 GCA_035544335.1 Pseudorhodoferax sp. | reverse complement strand
AGTGCGTAGTTGGTCAGCGGTGCATTGGTCGCGATGCGCCGCGCCAGCTCGAGGGCCTTGGCCAGCGCCTGGCCGGGTGGCACGAGGTACTGCGCGAAGCCTGCGCGTTCGCCTTCCTCGGCCTGGTAGACGCGGCCCGTCATCATCATGTCGGTCATGCGCGCCACGCCGATCAGCTTGGGGATGCGCACCGAGCCGCCGCCGCCCACGAAGATGCCGCGCGTGCCCTCGGGCAACGCGTAGAAGGTGGTCGCGTCGGCCACGCGGATGTGGCAGGCGCTGGCCAGTTCCAGCCCGCCGCCGACGACCGCGCCATGCAGCGCGGCGACCACGGGCACGGTGCCGGACTGCAGGCTGTCCAGCGCCTGGTGCCACATGCGCGAGTGCAGCACGCCCTGGCCCGCGTCGCGCTCCTTGAGCTCGGACAGGTCCAGCCCCGCGCAGAAGTGTTCGCCCGCGCCGTGGACCACCACCGCGCGCACGCCTTCGGGCAGGTTCTGGAAGCGGTCGCGCAGCGCGAGGATCAGCCCGTCGTTGAGCGCATTGCGCTTGGCGGCGCGGTCCAGGCGCACGATGGCGATGTCGTCCTGGCGGTCGAAGAAGAGGTCGGGATGGGTCATGGGCAGTCCTGGAGTTGTGCTGATTATGGTTATGAAAAATAACCAAATCAAGGCACAATCGGCCCGCGAATTCCTGGTACTTACCCCTAGCACGGAGACCTCATGGACTGCACCCAGCTCATCGCCATCGACACCCACACGCACGCCGAGATCAGCTGCTGGAACCCTTTCGACAACTACGGCGAGGAGTACGACCGCGCGGCCGACAAGTACTTCCGCTCGAGCCGCAGGCCCACGATCCAGGAGAGCATCGACTACTACCGCGAGCGCAAGATCGGCTTCGTGATGTTCGGCGTCGACGCCGAGTCGCAGCTGGGCCGGCGGCGCATCCCGAACGAGGAGATCGCCGAGGCCGCGCAGAAGAACCCAGACATCATGATCGCGTTCGCGAGCATCGACCCGCACAAGGGCAGGATGGGTGCGCGCGAGGCGCGCCGGCTCGTCGAGGAGCACGGCGTGAAGGGCTTCAAGTTCCACCCCACGGTGCAGGGCTTCCACCCCTACGACAAGATGGCCTGGCCGATCTACGAGGTCATCGCCGAGCACAAGTTGCCCGCGATCTTCCACACGGGCCACAGCGGCATCGGCTCGGGCATGCGCTGTGGCGGCGGCCTGCGGCTCGAATACAGCAACCCCATGCACCTGGACGACGTCGCGATCGACTTCCCCGACATGCAGATCGTGATGGCCCATCCGAGCTTTCCGTGGCAGGACGAGGCGCTGTCGGTCGCCACGCACAAGCCCAACGTCTGGATCGACCTGTCGGGCTGGAGCCCCAAGTACTTCCCCAGGCAGCTCGTGCAGTACGCCAACACCCTGCTCAAGGACCGCGTGCTGTTCGCGAGCGACTGGCCCTTGATCTCGCCCGAGCGCTGGCTCAAGGACTCGGAGGAGGCCGGCTTCAAGCCCGAGGTCATGCCCGGCATCCTCAAGGGCAACGCGATGCGGCTGCTGGGCCTGGGCGGCTAGCCTTTCTTCGCGCCGGCGGCCCTGTCGCGCCCGTGCGCGGCCCGCGCCGACGACCCGGCATACTGGCGGCGATGCAGATTTCTCTCGATTTCCTGACGCGCGAGTTCATCGCACGCGCCCCGCAGATGGTCGACGCCGGGCTGGTCATCACGGGCGGCGGCGACGGCCGCGCCGCCATGCGGCTGCCGGACCGGTCCGACTGGGTCGGCGATCCCGCGCGCGGACTGCTGCACCCCGGGCCGCTGATCGTGCTGGCCGATTCCTGCTGCGGCCTGGCCGTCGCGACCACGCTGACCGAACGCAAGCCCATCGCGACGCTGGACCTGCGCATGGACTACCTGCGCCGGGCCGGCCCCGGCGAAGACCTGCACTGCGAGACCGCGTGCTACCGCGTGACGCCCAACGTGGCCTTCGTGCGCGGCGCGGTCTGGCAGGCCGACCCCGACCAGCCCGTGGCCAACGTGCACGCGGCCTTCATGCTGTCCACGCCCGCGCAGCGCAGCGCGCCGCCCGCCACGGCGAAGGTGGCCGACGGCCCGGCCTGGGTGGCGCCCACCGGTGCCGCGCCCGTGCTGGACGGCGTGGAGATCCCCTACGCGGCCTACCTGGGCATCGCGCTGGCCGAGCAGGGCGCCGCACCGGTCTACCGGCTGCCGTTCCAGCGCAAGCTGATCGGCAACCCCGAGCTGCCCGCGCTGCACGGCGGCGTGGTGGCCGGCTTCGCCGAGACGGCGGCCACGCTGCACCTGATCCATGCCATCGGCGGCGCCAAGTTCCCCAAGTGCATCGACTTCTCGATCGACTACCTGCGCAGCGGCCGGCCCGAGGACACCTATGCCAGCTGCGAGATCGTGCGCCTGGGCGCGCGCGTGGCGCTCGTGCAGGTGCGCTGCTGGCAGGGCAAGGGGCCCGAGCATCCGATCACGGTGGCGCGCGGCAACTTCCTGCTGACCGATCCGGCGGTGCCGGCATGACGCAGCCCGCCGCACCGCTGCCGGCCGCAGGCCTGCGCACGCCGGACGCCATCCAGGGCTGGCATGCCCATGTGTACTTCGACGCGGCCACGCGCGCACAGGCCTGGGCGCTGCGCGAGACCATCGAAGCCGAGCTGGCCGGCCGCATGCAGATGGGCCGTTTCCACGAGCGGCCGGTCGGCCCGCACCCGATGTGGAGCTACCAGCTGGCCATCGCGGACGAAGCATTCGCCTACGTGCTGGCCTGGCTCGTGCTGAACCGCGGCGCGCTCGACGTGTTCGTGCACCCCAACACGGGGGACGCGCTGCGCGACCACCGCGATGCGGCGCTGTGGCTGGGCCGCTCGCATGGGCTGAACCTGGCGGCGTTCGGGGCCTGAGCCGCAGGCCCGCCGGGCCGCAGCGCGCGCACCGCTAAGGCAGCGCCAGCGGCGACAGCGTGGCCCGCAGCCGGTCGGCCTGCGAGACCTCGACGGGCTCGGTCTGCAGCGCTTCTTCCACATGGCCGATGTGCTGCAGCATGCGTTCGCGTGCATCGGCCATGTCGCCGCGTTCCATGGCCGCGACGATGGCCGCGTGCTCCGAGCAGGATGCGCCGGCGTCGTGGCGCGACTGGTAGAGGGTGGCCGCCAGCGTGGTGCGCGCCGTCAGGTCGCGCAGCATGTCGGCCAGCAGGCGGTGGCCCATCTCGTGCGCGAGGCAGACATGGAAGTCGGCCAGCAGGAAGGCGCGCGTGGCGGCATCGGCGCTGTCGATGGCCTCGCGCTCCTGCGCGATGTGCCGGCGCAGTGCGACGATGGTCTGCGCGAGCGGCCGGCCTTCGGTGGCCAGGATGCCGGCCTCGACGATGCGCCGCGCGGCGAAGGCGTCGCGCGCCTCCTCGGCCGAAGGCTGCACCACATACCAGCCGCGCTTGGGCTGGACCTCCACGAAGCCGCGGGCCTGCAGCTGCATGAGCGCCTCGCGCACCATGGTGCGGCTGACGCCGAAGAGGTCGGCCAGCGCCTGCTCGCCGAGCCGCTCGCCGGGCGCGAGCTTTTGCGCCAGGATGGACTGGACCACGCGCCCCGCGATGACGGTGGGGCTGACGTCGCTGGGGGGAGTGTCGGCGGGGGAAGCGGCTGGCATGGCGCTAGTGTGCAGCAGCGCCTCCGGGGTAGCTGGCCGGTGCCTGTGGCTGCGCAGGGGCATCGTCCTGCACGGGCTCGCCGTTCAGCACCGCGTGGGCGCGTTGGCGGTCGATGTCGCCCTCCCAGGCCGCCACGGCGACGGTGGCCACGCAGTTGCCGATCAGGTTGCCCAGTGCGCGGGCGATGCCCATGAACCAGTCCACCGAGAGCACCAGCACCAGGCCGATGGCCGGGATCGCGGGAATGGCCTGCAGCGTCGCGGCCAGCACCACGATGGCCGAGCCCGGCACGCCGTGCGCCCCCTTGGAGGTGACCAGCGCCACCGCGAGGATGGCCAGCAGGTCGGTCATGCTGACGGGGGTGTTGGTGGCCTGGGCGATGAAGACGGCCGCCAGCGTGATGTAGATGGAGAACGCGTCCAGGTTGAACGAGTAGCCCGTGGGGATCACGAGGCCCACGGTGGAGTCGCGGATGCCCATGCGGCGCAGCTTGGCCATGATCTGGGGCAGCACGCTGTCCGAGGAGGTGGTGGCGAACACCACGGCCAGCTCCTCGCGCAGGTAGCGCAGCAGCTTCCACAGGCTGAAGCCCGAGATGCGCATCACCGTGCCCAGCACCACGAACACGAAGACGACCACGGCCACGTAGAACAGCGCGACCAGCATGCCCAGCTGCTTGAGCGAGCCCACGCCGTACTTGCCGACCGTGAACGCGATGGCGCCCAGCACGCCCAGCGGCGCGAGCTTGATCAGGATGCCCATGATCTTGAACAGCACCAGCGACAGCGTGTCCACGAGCTGCGCCACGGGCCGGCCCACGTCGCCCAGCAGGGC
>DATKFT010000729.1:0-2239 GCA_035544335.1 Pseudorhodoferax sp. | reverse complement strand
TCCGGGAAGCGCTCGCGCGGCTCCAGGCCCGGCACCACTTCAGCCGTGAAGGGCTGGCGCGTGAAGTGCTCGATGTCCATGATGCGACGGCGGTCGCGGATCTCTGCAAAGGTCACGGCCAGACCATCGCGGCCGGCACGGCCGGTGCGGCCGATCCGGTGCGTGTAGTCCTCCGCCTTCATCGGCAGACCGAAATTGAACACGTGCGTGATCGAAGGCACGTCGATGCCGCGCGCCGCCACGTCGGTGGCCACCAGGATTTGCACCTGCCCCTGGCGCAAGGCCATCAGGCGGCGGTTGCGCAGGCCCTGGCTCAGCGCGCCATGCAGGGCAACGGCCGAAAAGCCGGCCTGCTGCAGGTCGTTGGCCAGCCCATCGCATTCGATCTGCGTGCTGGCGAACACGATGGCCTGCTCGATGCTCGCATCGCGCAACCAGTGGTCCAGCAGCGCACGCTTGTGCTGCGCGTTGTCGGCCCAGAACAACACCTGGCGGATGTTCTGGTGCTTTTCCTGCGGCGAATCGATCTGCACGCGCTTGGGCTCGCGCATCACACGCATGGCCAGTTGCTGGATGCGCGGCGCAAAGGTCGCGCTGAACATCATGGTCTGCTGGCGCTGCGCCGTCAGCTCGTTGATCGCGGCCAGGTCGTCGGCAAAACCCAGGTCCAGCATGCGGTCGGCCTCGTCGACGACCAGGAACCGGACCTTGTCGAGCTTGAGCTGCATCGAGCGCTGCAGATCCAGCAGGCGGCCCGGCGTGGCCACGACCAGGTTGGCGTTCTGCAACTTGGCGATCTGCAATGCGTAGGGCATGCCGCCCACCACGTTGGCGACGCGCAAGCCGCGGCAATGCCGGACCAGCTCGATCGCATCGTGCGCGACCTGCTGCGCGAGCTCGCGCGTCGGGCACAGGATCAGCGCGCCCGGTTCGGCGGCCTTGAAATGGCGCGGATTGGTCGGGTCCTTGCGGCGCGGCTTCTTCGGCGCGGTGTCGCCGCGTGCCAAGGCCTCGGCGGCCAGACGGTCGCGCTCGGCGCGTTCGGCCGCTTCGTTGGCCTCTTGCTGGCGGATCAGCGTGTGCAGCACGGGCAGCAGGAATGCCGCGGTCTTGCCGCTGCCGGTCTGGCTGGACACCATCAGGTCGTTGAACCCGGCCGTGTCTCCCATGGCCATCGGGACGGTCTGGGTCTGCACGGCGGTCGGCGTCGTGTAGCCCATGTCGGCAACGGCGCGCAGCAGCGGCTCGGCCAATCCCAGGGCGGCGAAAGCGGAGACATCTGCCGGCGCAGCGGGGGACGTATCGCCCTCGATGCTGGACATGTCGTGGGCGGGCATGGGCAAAGCTGCCCGGTCTTCAAAAGAGTCGGTCATGGATTTCTCACACGTGCCATGCGCCGCGCTGCTCGGCGGTGCAAAGCTCGTCATCGGTGGAAAAAACATCCACCTTCAAACGAGACAACGCCGGGCATGACACCGGGCGTTGGCGGCTTATTCAGGATGCGAAGATCCAGAGCCGGGAGTGTGAGGGGAGATGCGCAGGGACGGCGCCGCCTTGAACTCGCAAGACTTAGCCGAAGCCAGCGATTATGACACGCGCCGTCAATCCATGCGCAGAAAGTGCGTGCGGTAATGTGCCAATTCGTCGATGGATTCGTGGACATCCGCCAGTGCCGTGTGCTTTTGTGCCTTCTTGAAGCTGGTGTAGACCGCGGGCTTCCAGCGCTTGGCCAGCTCCTTGAGCGTGCTGACGTCCAGGTTGCGGTAGTGGAAAAAGGCCTCCAGCTTGGGCATGTACTTGACCAGGAAGCGCCGGTCCTGGCCGATGCTGTTGCCGCACATGGGCACCGCATTCTTGGGCACGTAGCGCGCCAGGAAGGCCAGCAGCTCCGCCTCGGCCTGGGCTTCGGTGGTGGTGGAGGCGCGCACCTTGTCGATCAGGCCACTGCGGCCATGCGTGCCCTTGTTCCAGGCGTCCATCTTGTCCAACTGCTCGTCGGACTGGTGGATCACGAGCACGGGACCCTCCACGCGCGGCTGCAGGTCCGGGCCGGTCACCACCACGGCGATCTCGATCACGCGCTCGACCTCGGGGTCCAGCCCCGTCATTTCACAGTCCAGCCAGACCAGGTTTTTGTCGGATTTGCCCAGCACGACGGGCGTGGAAGTGGTGTTCGCTTGGTCCATGTGGCGATTCTCGCCGATGGCCTACACTGGCCGGCTATGCCTCCCGCCCTGTC
>DATKFT010000728.1:0-2514 GCA_035544335.1 Pseudorhodoferax sp. | reverse complement strand
CGCAGCAGGGCATCGCGACTTCCTCGCAGCAGTCGTCGTCACAGCAGTCGGTTGCTGCGAACGTGGCGCTGGAGGCCAGCAGGAACGCCATCACGGCGAAGAGCTTCTTGAACTTGAATGTCATGGTGGATCCTTGAATGGTTGAGAAAACGGGAGAGGGTCAGCCCATCGTCCAAGGAGGTCGCCAGATGCTGTCGATGCCGTGGCGCAGCACCGTGTCGGCATGCGCTGCCGTGCACGGCGTTGGCCGGGTGGCTCGAAGCGCGGCGGGCTCGCCATGTGCCGCAACCGCTTGGCAGCCGCCACAACTGGCGGCAAGGCAGTCCATGCCCGCGCACATCTCTTCGCAGCAGTCTTGGGGCTGTGGCGCCGCCGCATAGGCTGTGTGCGCCGCAAACAGCAGCGCCAGCAAGACGGCAAACACGACACGCATGCCGAAGCATAGCCGCCGGCACCCCTCGGGTTGTCGTAGCGCGCCGCAAGCCACCGCCGGTCCAGACCACGCCATCAATGCCAGCGCCCGAACGACATTTCCCGTAGAATTATTTGACTCCACAATTTATTCGATGCGTTACACGTTCGACCCCGCCAAGCAAGCGGCCAACGTGGCCAAGCACCAGGTATTCTTTGCTGCCGCTGCGGAGTTCGAGTGGGATGTCGCCTTGGTCGAGGTGGATCACCGCCAGCTTTATGGTGAAACCCGGTTCACGGCCGTGGGCCCCCTTGGGGAGCGCGTCCACGTGATGGTCTTCAACCTGCGCGAGACCAGCGTGCGCATCATCAGCCTGCGCAGGGCCAACAGCCGGGAGGTTCGACGCTATGCAAGTCACATCTAGATCCGGGCGCAAGCTCGTGCTGCCTTCAGCGGCCGAAGACCGGGCCATCCAGGCAGGCATCGCGGCCGATCCCGACGCGGTCGAGTTGGAGGACGGGTTCTTCGCCAAGGCGCGCCCTGCAGAGCAGGTGCTGGGCACGTCGGTGGTCCAGGCGCTCCGGCGTGGCCGGGGTCGGCCGGCCGGCAGCACCGCGGCGCAGACCAAGGAGAAGGTCAACCTGCGGCTGGACCCGGATGTGCTGGCGGCCCTGCGTGCCAGCGGCAGTGGCTGGCAGACCCGCGTGAACGACATGCTGCGCGCGGACATCGAAGCGGGCCGGCTGTAGCGGCCCATGCAGGGTTCCAGGAGGAGTCGCTGCGCGCCAGGCCGCGCGGCCGCGCCCCAGCGTCGCCTCGCACGAGCGGCGCCACGCACAAGCGGCGCCACGCACAAGCGGCGCTGCCGCCGGCCAGAAAGGCATGGCGAGACGACCGGATGGACCCACGCCGCACGCAGCGCGCCCGCCCCCCACTACAGTGGTGCACACGGACCCCCATGGCGATGCCATCCCGTCCGCAACCCGCCTTCGCCACCAGGCGCGTCGCAGTCGTCACCTGCCCACGGCCATCCTCGGCCCGACTCCCTTGCCCAGTCGCACGCGCCAGCGCGTGCCCCTCCGTCCCCCGCCAGACCGGAACGCCGGCAGGGGCTTCACAAGCCGGCGTTCCTCGGCAGCGGATGTCCTTCACGACCAGGGCCGCTGCGACCGAGCAGGTCATGCACCCCATCGCCGCCCTTGGCCGGCGCCAGGACTGATCATGCAGATTGCCTCCCTTCCTCTCACTTCGTCCGGGGTGGAAACGCCGCCCGCGCCGCCGGTGCTGCCCGAGACCGGGTTCGTGCGCCAGAAGCTGCTGCTGCGCTTCATTCCGTTCTCTCGCTCCACGCTGTGGCGCTGGGTGAATGCGGGCACGTTTCCGCACCCCGTCCGGCTGTCGCAGGGCATCACCGCCTGGCGGGCCGAAGACGTGCGGCGCTGGATCACGGAACGGCAGTAGCCGCGCCGGCCCCGGCCTGCGGTCGCAGGCCGGGGCGCGGGTGCGCCGGCGGCAGCGCTGGCATCGCCTCGCCCAGGTGCCAGACCCACGTACCTTCGCCGGCTGCCTGGATGGCCGTGTCCTTCAGCGTACGCTCCTGCGGCGTCATGAAGGCGTGGGTCAGGTGCAGCGGGATGGGCCGGGTGCCGCAGTCCAGCAGCAGGGCGTTGGGGAAGGGCGCCGCGCTCTTCGCGTCGTAGCGCAGCGGCTTGACGAAGCGGCGCTGCTGCTGCACCAGCGCGTCGATCAACGGCAGCTCGTGCACGCCGTCGACCGGGATCCATTGCGTGCTGACCAACATCAGGCTGACGGTGTCAATCTCGTAGGTGAAGGCGCGGCGCGCATGGATCAGCGCGGCGATGGCCACGCGCGCCGCGTGGCCGGTGTCGGCATCGCGCGCGTCCAGCCATTCGCCCTGGGCGCGGACCACGCGCTGCCAACTGCGGGCGTCGATGCGCAGCGGCGCATCGGGCAGGTGGCGCACCCAGATGCGGCCATCGCCATCGCTGCCACCGTCCTGCTGGCAGGTCTTGAACTCGCCCACCAGCAGCGCCAGCGGCGTGCGCCCATCGCGCGGCTGCAGCAGCGCCAGCTTCTCGTGC
>DATKFT010000727.1:0-4645 GCA_035544335.1 Pseudorhodoferax sp. | reverse complement strand
GTACACACGGCCGCAGCGCAGCCGCAGAACTGGCTCTGCCAGGCCGCCGGGTGCGCCCCCAGGAGGGGGGAAGCGCGCGCACGCAGTGCGCGTGAAACGGGGGTGGGCGTCATCGGGTCACGGTGCTGATCAGGCTGTCGAAGATGGTCTGCGCGACCTGCAGCATCTTGGCCGATGCCTGGTAGGCCTGCTGGTATTGGATCAGCTTGGCGGCCTCTTCGTCCAGGTTCACGCCCGAGACGCCCGTGCGCTGGCTCTCCAGGCCATCGGCGATGGAGTTGGAGACGTCCGCCGCGTACTGCGCGCTCTGGGCACGCACGCCCACGTTCGCGATCAGGCCCGCGTAGCCGTCGGACAGCGGCGCGCCGTCGAACAGCTTCATGTCGCGCAGGTCCATCAGCGCCTTGGCGTTGCCGGCGTCCAGCGGCGCGTAGGCCGGGTCGATGGGGCCCACGGTCAGCGTGTCGCCGGGCTGCGGTGCGCCGGTCAAGGTCAGCGTCCAGGCCGTGGGGTCGGCGCCGTCGAAGGTGATGGGCGTGCCGGGGCTGTAGGTGAAGGTGCCCGGTATGTCCGAACGCGTGTACTGCGTGCCGCTCGTGAAGGTGATGGTCACGGGTGCCGGCGCCGGAACCGAGCCGGCCGCCAGGCGGTTGACGGCCAGACCGCCGGTGTTGGTCGTGCCCATCTTGGCCTGCACCGGGCTGGACACGGCCAGTTCGCGCGGCGAGGAGAACAGCGTGTGGACCTGGTCGGCCGCCTGGGAGTAGGGCCGCAGCAGGAAGCTGTCGCCGGTGTCGGCCGCGCCCGTGACGTTCAGCGCCAGCCCGTCGACGGTGGGCGGCGGGCCCGGATCGACGGCGGCCGTGCTGTTGTCCGACACCCGCGTCACGGTGTAGGTGGTCGGCGAGGTGAAGGTCACGCGGTAGTCGGTGGCGCGCAGCTGGCTGGGGTCGGCCACGCTGAGGCCGATGTTTCCCGAGCCCGTGTTGTTGGGGTAGGGGGCGCCGCCCGGCATCTGGACCGGCGTGAACAGGTCGCCGCCCGGCTTGCCATCCAGGTCCAGCCCGAGCCGGTGCTGGGCGTTGATGACCGTGGTGATGGACACGGCCATGCGGCCCAGCAGGTTCTGCGCTTCGACGAGGTCTTCGTTCTGGAAGCGCATGAGGCCCGATAGCGAGCCGCCGCCCAGCATGCTGTCCTGCAGCTTGACCTCGGTGCTGCCGTTGACCAGGCGCAGCTCGCTGCGCTGGGGGTCCAGCGGGTCGGCCGCGACCTTGAGTTCCATCGCGCGCGTGCCCAGCACCACGGGCTGGCTCTGCGCGACGAACACGCTCACGGTGCCGTCGTTGTTCTCCAGCGTGCTGGTCTGCACGTACTTGTTCATCTCGCTGATCAGCTGGTCGCGCCGGTCCAGCAGGTCGTTGGGCGGCTGGCTCAGCCCGTGCACGGCCTGGATCTGGCGGTTGACCTCGGCGATGCCCGAGATCAGCGTGTTCAGCGTGGACACGCTGTTCTGCAGCTCCTCGGTCAGCCCGCGCTGCAGGTTGGCCAACTGCGTGGCCGCGTCGTTGAAACGCGAGGCGGTTTCCGAGGCGCGCGTGAGCACCACGGTGCGCGCGGTCAGGTCGGTGGGGGAGCTGGCCACGTCCGAGAAGGCGTTGAGCATCTCGTTGACGGCCGCGCCCAGGCCCGTGTTGCCCGTGCGGAACAGGTCCTCGAGCTGCAGCAGCTTTTCCGCGCGCGCGACGTCCTGCGCCGCGACCGACTTGGACAGCGCGGCCTGGCGCGTCAGGTAGGCGTCGTAGACGCGCTGGATGGCCTGGACCTCCACGCCCTTGCCGATGTAGCCGCCGCTCGTGTACTGGCCGTCCACGGTGGCGAAGCTCACGACCTGGCGCGAGTAGCCGGGCGTCGCGTTGTTCGCGATGTTGTGGCCCGTGGTCGCCAGCGCGGCCTGGTTGGCCTGCAGCGCGCGCACGCCGACGTTGAGGATGTTGCTCATGGTCGCACCTCGGTCGGCGCGCCGTACGCGCTGCATGAAGCGGTGGCCGACATGCCAGGGCGCACAAGGCCGCGGAGCAGGCCATGCGGGTGCACCCGCAGTGAGCGCGAAACGGGAGGAGGCGTGGTCATGCGTTCAGCGCGCGCTGCACCTGCAGCGTGCTGTTGATCACGCGGCTGAGCTTGCCCGCGTAGTCGGGGTCGGTGGCGTAGCCGGCGCGCTTGAGCTCGGTGGCGAAGGCCAGCGGCGAAGCCGTCTGCGTGCGCACCTTCTCGTAGCGCGGGCTGCCGTTGATCAGCTTGGCGTAGTCGCGGAACGAATCCTCGTAGGAGTCGTAGGCGCGGAACCTGGCCTTGACCTTGCGCGGCTCGCCGTTCACATACTCGGTGGTCGTGACCTCGGCCACCTTGCCGGTCCAGCCCGCGCCGGCCTTGATGCCGAACAGGTTGAACGAGCTGCTGCCGTCGCTGTGCTTGATCTCGCGCCGGCCCCAGCCGGTCTCGTGCGCGGCCTGGCCGATCATGTAGCTGGCCGGGATGCCGCTTTGCTGCTCGATGCGCTCGGCCGCTTCCTGGTGCTGCTGCACGAAGCCGTGCTTGCCGCTGCCGGCGGCCGGTGTGGCGCGCGACAGCTTGTCGCCGCTGGCGGCCGGCAGCACGCGCGTGTTGTCCATGGCCACGGTGTGGCGCGACAGCTGGCGCTCGATCGCGGCCGACAGCCCGCCCGGCAGGCCGGACATGGACACCGACAGCTGCTGGTCCAGCAGGTCCGAGCTGATCTCGCTCTGCGGGCTGTCGAGCATGCCGGACTTCATGGTCGCGTCGCGCATGCTCTTGATCAGCTCGCGCATGAACAGCGATTCGAGCTGCTTGGCGGCTTCCTTGATCGCCGCTGCGCCGCCGTCCTTGCCGGCCTGCGCCTTCAGCGCGTCCAGCGAGCGGGAATCCGCGGCCAGCGTGTTGGGCTGGGGCGTGAGCGGCGACAAGGCCATCAGATCACCTCCAGTTCAGCGTTCAGCGCGCCGGCGGCCTTGATGGCCTGCAGGATCGCGAGCAGGTCCTGTGGCGTGGCGCCCAGCGTGTTCAGTGCGCGCACGACGTCGGCGAGCTGGGGCGCACCCTGCAGTTGCAGCAGCTTGCCGGGTTCCTGCTTGACCTGGATGTCCGATTGCTGCGTGACCACGGTCTGGCCCTGCGAGAACGGTGCGGGCTGGCTGATCACGGGCGTCGTGGAGATGGCGACCGACAGGTTGCCGTGCGCGATGGCGCAGGGCCCCAGCGTGACGGCCTGGTTCAGCACGATGGAGCCGGTGCGCGAGTTGATGACCACCTTGGCCGAAGGCGCGGTCTGCTCGATGCGCAGCTCCTCGAGTTCGGCGATGAAGTTCACGCGCGCGTGCGGCGTGGTCGGCGCGCGCACCTGCACCGTGCGGCCGTCCAGCGCCTGGGCCAGGCCCTGGCCCAGCTTGTCGTTGATCACGGCGGCCACGCGGCGTGCGGTCTGGAAGTCCGAGGCTTCCAGGCCCAGCGTGATGGAGTCGCCCTCCTGCAGCGGCGTGGGCACGCTGCGCTCGACCTGTGCGCCGCTGGGGATGCGGCCGGCCGACAAATGGTTGATCTGCACCTTGCTGCCGCCCGCTGCGGCGCCTGCGCCGGCCACGACCAGGTTGCCCTGGGCCAGTGCGTAGATCTCGCCGTCGGCGCCGCGCAGCGGCGTGACGATCAGCGTGCCGCCCTTGAGCGACTTGGCATTGCCCATGGAGGACACGGTCACGTCGATGCTCTGGCCCGGCTGCGCGAACGGTGGCAGCTCGGCCGTGACCAGCACGGCCGCCACGTTCTTGAGCTGCAGCTGCGAGGCTGCGTTGCCCGGCAGCACGATGCCCTGCTGCTGCAGGTAGTTGGACAGGCTCTGCGTGGTGTAGGGCATCTGCGTGGTCTGGTCGCCGGTGCCGTCCAGGCCCACGACCAGGCCGTAGCCCGTCAACTGGTTGCTGCGCACGCCCTGCACCGAGGCCAGCTCCTTGATGCGCATGGCCTGCGCTGGCTGGGCCAGCAGGGCCAGCGCGGCGAGCAGCGGGAGCAGGAGGCGCGGCAGGAAATTCATGGCGGTGCTCGGGTGATGGGGCCGGGGTCTGCCGCGATTGTGCGAAGCCTCAGAACGGCAGAACGCTCAAAAAGAACCGCCCGAGCCAGCCAATTGACATGGCTTCCTGCTGCTGGCCGCGCCCGCGCGACTCCACGCGCACATTGGCCACGGCCGTGGACGGCACGATGGAGCCGGGCAGCACGGCACGCGGGTCCACGGTGCCCGAGAAGCGCAGCACGTCCACGTTCTGGTTCACGCCGATCTGCTTTTCGCCCAGGACCGCCAGGTGGCCGTTGGGCAGCACGTCGACCACGGTGGTCGTGGAACAGCGAGACCGGCGCCTCTTCGGTTGTCGCCGTGGCGCCGTCGAAGGTCTTGGCCGCGACGGCGCAGCCGGCCGCGGAATAGACCACCTTCTTCAGCGACTTGATGTCCGTCAGCCGCTCGAACAGCTTCAGCGTTGTCAGGGTATTGTTATCGTGATCCATCAGCGGGTCGTGGATCGACGACTGGTTCCCGTGGAAGCAGGCAAGGTGGTAGGCGTAGTCGAGATCG
>DATKFT010000726.1:0-2697 GCA_035544335.1 Pseudorhodoferax sp. | reverse complement strand
CCATCAGGAAGCCGATGCCGGGCTGCGGCTGGAAGTTCACGACGAAGTCCGGGTAGTCCTTGAACTTGGGCCCGCCCTCGGCCGTCGTGAAGGCCGGGAACTTCAGGCGCGAGGCCAGTTCGATCAGCACCTCCTGGAACGGCCGGCATTCGCCCGTGGGCGGCAGCACGGGCACGCGCACCGAATCGACGGGGCCGTCGAACTCGGAGATCGGCCGGTCCAGCATGCCCATGACATCGTGGCGCTCCAGGTAGGTGGTGTCGGGCAGCACGAGGTCGGCGAAGGCCACGGTCTCGCTCTGGAACGCGTCGCAGACCACGAGGAAGGGGATCTTGTGGCTGCCGTCCGCATCCCTGGCATTGAGCATCTCGCGCACGGCCTGCGTGTTCATGCTGCTGTTCCAGGCCATGTTGGCCATGAAGATCATGAGCGTGTCGATGCGGTAGGGGTCGCCCTTGACCGCGTTCGTGATCACGTTGTGCATGAGGCCGTGGGCCGACAGCGGGTGCTCCCACGAGAAGGCATGGTCGATGCGGATCGGCGAGCCGTCGGGGTAGATGGCCAGCTCGTCGGGGTTGGCCGGAAAGCCCAGCGGCGCCGCGTTGAGCGGCGTGTTGGGCTGGATCATGTCGGGGTCGTTGAAGGCCCGGTAGTTGGGCACGATGTGGCGCGGGTACGGCGCCTTGTGGCGAAAGCCGCCCGGCCGGTCGATGGTGCCCAGCACGCTCATGAGCACGGACAGCGCACGCACGGTCTGAAAGCCATTGGAATGCGCGGCCAGGCCGCGCATGGCGTGGAAGGCCACGGGCCGGCCGATCGTCGTGGGGTGCTGCTTGCCCCAGGCGTCTTCCCAGGCGATGGGCAGCTCGAAGGCCTGGTGCATGGCGGTCTCGCCCATCTCGCGCGCCAGTTGGCGGATGCGCGCGGCCGGCACGCCGCAGATGGCCTCGGCCCACGCGGGCGTGCAGGAGGCCACGCGCTCGCGCAGCAGCTGGAACGCAGGCGCGACGCGCGTGCCGTCGGCCAGCTGGTAGTGGCCTTCGAGCGCGGGGTCGCAGCCTTCGGCGATGCCCTCGGGGTAGGCGTTGAGCGCCTGCTGGCCGTTCCTGCACCAGATCAGCTTGTTGTGCGGGTGCCGGCCGTCGCCAGGCGGGCCCCGGCTCGGGTCGGGGTCGAACGCGAACAGGCCGTCGCGCGCGCCGCCGTCCAGCACCACGAGCTGCGGCGCGTTGGTGAAGCGCTTCAGGAAGTCGTGGTCGATCAGGTCGCTGGCGAACAGCTCGTGCAGCAGCGCCATGAACAGCGCGCCGTCGGTGCCGGGCTTGATCGGGATCCACTCGTCGGCGATCGCCGCGTAGCCGGTGCGGATCGGGTTGATCGCGATGAAGCGGCCGCCCGCGCGCTTGAACTTGCCGAGCGCCATCTTCATCGGGTTGCTGTGGTGGTCCTCGGCGGTGCCGATCATCACGAACAGCTTGGAACGCTCCAGGTCCGGCCCGCCGAACTCCCAGAAGCTGCCGCCGATGGTGTAGATCATGCCGGCCGCCATGTTGACCGAGCAAAAGCCGCCATGGGCCGCGTAGTTGGGCGTGCCGAACTGCCGCGCGAACAGGCCCGTGAGCGCCTGCATCTGGTCGCGGCCCGTGAACAGCGCGAACTTCTTGGGGTCGGTGGCGCGGATCTTCGCGAGCCGCTCGGTCAGCAGCGCCAGGGCCTCGTCCCAGGAGATGGGCTCGAACTCGCCGGCGCCGCGCTCGGCCCCGGGCTTGCGGCGCAGCGGCTGCGTGATCCGCGCGGGCGAGTACTGCTTCATGATGCCGGCCGAGCCCTTGGCGCAGATCACGCCCTGGTTCAGCGGGTGCGCGGGGTTGCCGTCGATGTAGCGGACCTCGGGGCCCTGCTCGCCCTCGCGCAGGTGCACGCGGATGCCGCAGCGGCAGGCGCACATGTAGCAGGTGGTGGTCTTGACCGTGGTGGTATCGGTCGGCGTGGGCGCGACCAGGGGGTCGTGCACCGGCTCGGGAGACAGGAACTGCAACATGGCTGTCTGCGCCCTTCGTGGTGTGGAGGGGACGTGGATGGCGGTGCGGTCGCATGCTAGGGACCCGAGGCAATCCATAAAAGACAATAATTCCTCTCAAGATGATCGAAAAATCGGATCAGCGCCTGCGGCTCAGCCTGCGCCAGCTCGAAGTCTTCGTCGCCACCGCGCACGAGGGCACGACGCGCGGCGCGGCCGACCGCATCGCGCGCTCGCAGTCGGCCGCCAGCGCCGCGCTGGCCGAACTCGAGGCCGTGCTTGGCGCGCCGCTGTTCGACCGCGTGGGCCGGCGCCTGCTCATCAACGAGAACGGCCGCGCGCTGCTGCCGCGTGCGCGCGTGCTGCTGGAGCAGACCGCCGAGCTGCAGGAGCTGTTCAGCGGCAAGCATGCCGCGCCGCTGCACGTGGCGGCCAGCTTCACGATCGGCGAGTACCTGCTGCCCGGTCTGGTCGCCGAGTGGACGCGCGCGCACCCGCACAGCCGCGTGCGCCTGCGCATCGCCAACACCAGCGAGGTCATCGAGGCCGTGGCCGGCTTCGCCGTGGACCTGGGCTTCATCGAGGGCCCGCAGACCCACCCCGACCTCGTGCTGCGGCCCTGGCGCAGCGACGAACTCGTGATCGTGGCCGCGCCCGACCATGCGCTGGCCGAGCGC
>DATKFT010000725.1:0-3224 GCA_035544335.1 Pseudorhodoferax sp. | reverse complement strand
CAACGCCAGCCTGCTCGTGCTGGACCGCGGCCAGTTCGAGCGCATCCACCTCAGGGAAGGCGACATCTTTCTGCTGCCCGCCCATGTGCGGCACTCGCCGCAGCGGCCCGAGGAAGGCAGCCTGTGCCTCGTGGTCGAGCGCGCACGGCCCGCGGGCCTCGTCGACGGCTTCGAGTGGTACTGCGCGCACTGCGCGGCGCTGGTGCAGCGCTCCGAGGTCCAGCTGCAAAGCATCGTGGCCGACCTGCCGCGCGTGTTCAACGCGTTCTATGGCAGCGACGAGGCCGCGCGCCGCTGCCCGTCCTGCGGCCAGGTGCACCCGGGCCGCGACTGGCAGGCCTGGCACGCCGCCGTGCGCGCCTGAGCATGGCCAGCGAACTGCGCATCGAGGTGCTGCGCCTGGCGCCTGGCGAGGACCTGCGCACGGCGCTGCAGCACTGGGCCGAGCTTGCGGCGCGCGCGCCCGAGCCCGTGCAGGCCGCCTGCGTGCTGTCGGCCGTGGGCAGCCTCACGCGGGCCATGCTGCGCTTCGCCGACGCGCCGGCCGGCACACGCATCGATGGCCCGCTCGAGCTGCTGAGCCTGGCCGGCACGCTGGGGCCCGGTGGCCTGCACCTGCACGCTGCCGTGTCCGACGCCGAAGGCAAGGTGCTGGGCGGCCATGTGATGCCGGGCTGCAATGTGCGCACCACGGCCGAGATCGTGCTGGGCCTGCTGCCGGCCCATGTCTTCGACCGCGCGCCGGATCCGCTGACGGGCTACCTGGAACTGCTCGCACACCGGCGCTGAAGCCCTGGCGCACAGCCCGCGCCTCGCGCCCAACAACTGAGAACGATTCTTATTTGTTGGATAATCCCGCCCCCATGGCCAGCGGCGCCCGCCAGGCGCGCACCGGTCCAACATTGCCGAGGGCGAGACTATGCACGTGGCCGAGCGCGGTCCACTGGATTCGATGGAGGGGCTGTATGGCCAGAACCACGGCTGGCTGCTGGGCAGCCTGCGCCGGCGCCTGGGCAACAGCGCCGACGCGGCCGATCTCGCGCACGACGTGTTCGTGCGCCTGCTCGTCAGGCCGCCGGCCTACGCCTTCGGCAGCGTGCAGGCCGCACGCAGCTACCTGGCCAAGATGGCCAACGGCATGTGCATCAACCTGTGGCACCGGCGCGAGATCGAGCAGGCCTGGCTGGACACGCTGGCCGCCCACCCCGAGGCGCTGGCGCCTTCCGCCGAGCAGCAGGCCATGGCCACAGAGGCCCTGCACGCGATCGGCCGCATGCTGCTGACGCTGCCGGCCTCCACGGCCCGGGCCTTCGTGCTGGCCGTGGTCTGCGAGCGGACCGACCAGCAGGTGGCCGACCAGATGGGCATCTCCTCACGCATGGTGCGCAAGCATGTGGCGCGCGCGATGCTGGCCTGCATGGAACTCAAGGCACAGGGCCAGGTTTGAACCCTCCTTCAACCCGCGCCATGCAGCAGGGTGCGCAGTGGTTCGCGCTGCTGCGCTCCGGCGAGGCCAGCGAAGCCGACCGCCGCCAATGGCAGGCCTGGCGCGGTGCCGACCCGGCACACGAACAAGCCTGGCAGTACGTCGAGGCCGTGAGCCAGGGCTTCGCGCCCGCGCAGGCCGGCGTCTCGCGCGAACAGGCCAGCCAGACCCTGCTGCAGGCCGACCGGCAACTGCGCGGGCGCAGGCGCTGGACCCTGGGCATCACGGCGGTGGCCGCCTGCGCCGTGACGGGCTGGTCCGCGTGGCGCAGCCCCGGCCTGCGCGGCCAGGTGCTGGCGCTGGCGGCCGACCACCGCACGGACATCGGTGAGATCCGCGCCATCGCACTGCCCGACCGCAGCCGGGTCTGGCTCAACACCGCGTCCGCGCTCGATGTGGACTTCGGCCCCGCGGTGCGCCGGCTCGTGCTGCTGCGCGGCGAGGTGCTGGTGCAGACGGCCAGCGATACCGCAGGCCGCCCTTTTCTGCTCGACAGCCGGGACGGGCGCATGCAGGCACTGGGCACGCGGTTCAGCGTGCGCCAGGACGCCGACCGCACGCTGCTGTCCGTCTTCCAGAGCGCGGTGCAGGTCCGTCCACGCGACGCCGCGGCGCCCCAGCTGGTGCGGGCCGGCACCGCGCTCGCGTTCGATGCGCACGGCCTGCTGCAACCAAGCCCCCTGGACGGCAGCCCGCCGACCTGGCCGAACCGCATGCTCGCGGCGCACGACCTGACGCTGCGCGCGCTCGCGGACGAGCTCAACCGCTACACCCGCAGCCACATCAGCGTGGCCGACGAGGTGGCCGGCCTGCGCGTGGTGGGCAGCTTTCCGCTCGACAACCTGGCCGCCGTCATGCAGGCCCTGGAGGCCGACCAGCCGGTGCGCGTCGTGCACCCCTTGCCGGGCTGGATCCGCATCGAGGCCCGGCGCCGTTGATTCAGTTCAGGGAACGACTTCCGACTCGACCGCCATGTCCAGCACGTACACATAGCGCGATGCGTCGGCGGGTCGGTTCCTGGGCTCGTAGCGGTTCACACGCAGCACATTGCGCACGCCCGCCACATGCTCGTAGCCCTGGATCTCGCTGTAGAACGCCTCCCATTCGCCAACCGACTGCCTGATGCCGTTGTCGGCATAGCGCACCGTGCGCACCTGCAGGCAGCGGTGGTTCGGCATCAGCGGATGGCTGCAGGCCACGCGTTGGGGCGCCACTTCGAGAAACACGCGCTCGGGCTGGCCGCCGTACCGGGTCTCGTCGGTGGGCGTGCCTAGCAGCAGCCAGGTGCTGCCATCGGCCAGGCCCAGCTCCAGCCGGGGCCGCTGGTCCGGCTGCGCGCCTTGCGCCACGAGCTTCCATTGCCGGATGCTGCCGAGCTGCTGGCCCACCAGGCGTTCGCGCGCCATCAGCTGCGCGTCGGAACAGGCCCGCATGGTCGCGACGGGCCGGCCCACGCGCAGCGTGTCGCCCGCCACATCGACGCCCGCGGACATGGTGTTGCACAGGTTGGCGACGCTGAGGCGCGCGCCG
This sequence comes from Pseudorhodoferax sp., assembly GCA_035544335.1. Lineage (GTDB taxonomy): Bacteria > Pseudomonadota > Gammaproteobacteria > Burkholderiales > Burkholderiaceae_C > Pseudorhodoferax. The sequence continues at coordinate 208 of DATKFT010000725.1, read as the reverse complement.
CCGCCCTCTCCCTGCACGAAGCGCAGACGCACCGGTGCCTGCGGCGCCGTGCGCGTCAACTGCGGCAGATCGGCGCCCTTGGCATCGACGGCGCGGTCCAGATCCCAGTGGTAGGCAAACAAGCGGCTGGACGCGGTGCTGCTGGGCATGGTGGTGGGGCTGGGGCTGACAGAGGCTGCGGTGCCGGTCGGGGGCAGGCTGTTGCAGG
>DATKFT010000724.1:0-3131 GCA_035544335.1 Pseudorhodoferax sp. | reverse complement strand
TGCAGCGCCTTCAGCGGCGCGGCGAGCTGCGGAAAGTCCGCTTCGATCTGCGCAATCTGCTCGTCGGTGAGCGCTCCAGGATCAGCCTTCGCCGCTGCCAACGCCTCTTGGGAGGTGGTGGACTGGCGACGCGCCTGCTCCAGTTGCTCCTCGAGCTGGGCTGCGCGGTCATTGCTCGCACGCAATTGCTCCCGCGTGGTCTTGAGCACCGAATACGGGATGACAGTCTTGCCGTCGGCGGCCAGCACTCCAGCGACGTAAGCATCCTGACCAGGTCCAGCGGCAGGCGAGGCGCTGGGTTCCGCCGCGGACGCCGGGGCCGGAGCAGCAGCAGGTGCACTGGCGGCCGGCGCGGGGGCTTGGGCGGCTGGTGCAGGAGCGGCAGCAGGGGCAGCGGCGGACGCGGCGATATCGCCCTGGGCCGTCTGGGTGGAGGCGGCGGCACCACCGTCCGCGGGGCCATCATCAGGGATGAGGTTGGCCCAGGTTGCGGGGTCGGTGAAGTCGACCTTGTCCGGATCCAGATCGGCAATCTTGTCTTCGATGCTTTGCGTCGTCATTGCTTTCCTCGTGTCGGTGAGGTCCGAAAAGAAAAACCCGCACGAGGCGGGTTCTGGGTTGCCGGCAAATACACCTGCGCAGGGGCCGGCGCCCTGCGAGGCGAACTGGTCAGGCTGCGGCGCCTGCTTCGAGGAGGGCTTCAGAGATCGCCTGGTCCTCGGGTGATGGGGTGGGCTGTGCCGGCGGCGCCAACGCGGCGCGCGCCTTGGCGGCTTCGTTCTCGGTCTTGGCCAAGGTGAGTTGCACGTCGGCTTCCTTCTTCTCCACGTCGGCCGTGGCAGCGCGCAGCTGGAGCTGTTGGGAGATCTCCGCGAGCTGAGCCTGCATGGCGGCCATCTGCTCTTCCATGGCCTCGCGCTGATCGTCGGCCTCGCCCGGTTCGGGCACACCGGCCTTCTTGCGCATCCAGGCCGCGTACATGTCCCGGTTCTCAAGGTCGGTGCTCTCGATGAACGCCGGCACCAGGACGGCGCGCGCGATCGGGTCGTTGCCCACACCCTGGATGGCGGTCGACAGCTGCTGCTGTTGCTGCTGGCGGTGTGCGGGCGTGGACGGCGTGTCCTGCAGGGCGATGCGGACCGGTGCGTCCTCTACGTGGTTGACGGGGATGCCTTCCGGCGTGAACGTGTTGAGCACGACGACGCGTGCCTTCTTGCCGGTGCCGGCCTGGACCTTCATGCCGGGAGCAGCCAGATCCTCCAGGATGAGCTCGGACAAGCACTCGCCCACGGCACGGCGGGACATACGGTAGTTGTCGTTGACCTCGCCCAGGCTGACCAGGGATTGCTCCACCAGGGAGTTGATGGCCAGGCCAGAGGTCACGCCGCTCGGAGCGTTGCCCAGCATGGTCGAATAAATGCCGGGCACATCCTGGATGAGCTGCTTGGCGTCGTTCATCACATCCACCTGCTCCCGTGCGAGCTGGGAGTTGCGGTTCACCTGGAGGCCATTGGCGTTCTTGCGGGCGGCCTTGAGTACGAACATCGCATCCGGCCTCATGACCTCCAGTGCCAAGTTTTTGAAGGTGTTGAACTTCTCGTCCAACGCATCGTTGTCCACGAACACCTGGACGGCCTTGAGCAGCCAGCGAAGACGCGAGCGACGCTCGTTGTACTCGTCCTGCGGGTCGATCATCCCGTGCACCAGGCCGTAGGGTGTGCCGTACTCGTCGTCGCGGTAGCACCACCACGGGATCAGCGGGAAGTTGCGGTACCTGGTTGGCACGTCGAACAGCCGGAACGGGCCGCAGAAGAGGGCGCGCCTGATGATGTAGCTGGGCCCCTTGACCAGCTGTGCCATCCCGCGCTGCACCATCGCGACGTGCACCGGGTTCTGAGGGTTGAACCGCACGCGGCGCGTGCCCACCACCATGGCCACCAGCACCTGCGGCTGCTTGTAGTAGACGTCGTAGAAGCGCACGCGGCGGCGCGTGCTGTTGTCCAGCCATTCCTCCTGCTGCCGGTTAAACGACATGCGGGTCTGGTGCAGCGACTCAAACTTGTCGGACATCAGCACCGAGGCAGCCATGGCATCCGAGAGCGGACCAGCGTGCAGGCCCAGCCTGATGGTTTCGGCGAACTGCGGCAGCGCGGTGATTGCTTCGTCCTCGTCGATCCAGCGCTGGCGGCAGATCCACTTCCCATCCGTCAGCAGACGCGAGCGCGCACGGAAGTCCCACCAGACCTCATTGCGATGAACCTCCTGAACTCGGTAGGGGTAGCCCAGCGGGTCCGGATTGCGCGACACCTCCACCCAGCCGATGCCGGCGCGCAACTGGCTGGAGTACGCGTCGGACATGGCCATGTCGGCCCAGGTCTCGCGCTGAGCCTCGTGCAGCCGCTCGTTGAGCACCTGCGCAAGGTCACCGAATGCATTGGTGTCGGCTGAAGCCATCCAGTCCAGCCGTGCTCGAGCTTCCTGGCCGAGGGCACCGTTCACCGTGCGCTGGATCAGGTTGACGATGGTCTTGGGCTCGCCCGTCTCTTCCATGCGCGCGAGCTGATCGCCGCTGAGCTGCTTGCCATCGAAGTACTGGCAGCACTTGTCCGCGCTGGATCGCCACTCGGGTTGCTGGGCGATGTCAGAAAGCATCCGCTCCAGGGCATAGAGCGACATGCCACCGCCCGTGGCCAGGTCCCGATCGGGGCGCGGCTCGTTCGACTGATCGGAGGTATAGAGCATCAGTTGTAGCGGGTGCGTGCGCGGAACTCAGCGGCCGACTGGCTCAGGTTGACCGTGGCCACGTCGATGCCCGACACGACCAGATAGCGGGTGGCGTCCATTGCGTGGTCCTTCTGCTTGACGATGTGGCCCTTCTCGTCGCGCCGGTAGATCCGGTACTCGGCGAGCCAGGGCTTGAGGGACTTGAAAACCTTCAGGCGCCCGGTCGCCAGGCGCTGGTGGACCTCGTACAGGCCCGACTCGCGGCTGTTGTCCGCGACGGTGATGGCCAGGCCCAGCTCCTGGTAGATCTCCATCAGCTGCTCGCCATCCTTCTGGCTGCGGCCTCTGGAGGCTGGATCGATCACGCCGGGAATCCAACTGCCCCGGCCGTTGATGCCGGCCACGTG
>DATKFT010000723.1:0-24469 GCA_035544335.1 Pseudorhodoferax sp. | reverse complement strand
CGACGCGCGGCACGCGCGCCCGCATCATGGAATTTCTGATGGGCGAGGCCGCGCCGGACCTCTGGTAAGTCCTACCTCCCCCTTGGAGGGGAGGTCTAAAAATCCGAAGGATTTTTAGGGTGGGGGGCCCTCATCCCTTGCACAGCGACGCCGCGCCGCGAGGCCCCGCAGCAATGACCTTTCAGTCGTTCCACTTCCTCGTCTTTTTCCTCGCCGTTCTCGCGCTCAACCGCGCGCTGCAGCAACATGTACAGGCCCGCAAGTACATGCTGCTGCTGGCCAACTACTACTTCTACATGTGCTGGGACGTGCGCTTTTGCGCCGTGCTGGCCGGCATCACACTGGTCAACCATTTCGCGGCGCGCAGGATCGCGCAGGCGCAGGAAGCGCGCGACCGCAGGCTGTGGCTGCTGCTCGCGCTGACGTTCAGCCTGGGCGTGCTGGCCTACTTCAAGTACGCCAACTTCCTGCTGGAGTCCACGTTCGCGCTGGCGCGGTCGCTGCACCTGCCCGTCAACGAGCCGCTGCTGCGCATCGTGCAGCCCGTGGGCATCTCGTTCTTCACGTTCCAGGCGCTCTCCTACACGCTGGACGTCTACCGCAAGCAGCAGCCTCCGTCCAGCAGCCTGCTGGACTATGCGCTGTTCGTGAGCTTCTTCCCCACGCTGCTCAGCGGCCCCATCACGCGGGCACGCGATTTCCTGCCCCAGCTCAGCACGATGCGCAGCACCACGCCGCAGGATACGCAGGCCAGCGAAGGCCTGGTGCTGATCCTGCGCGGCCTCGTCAAGAAGGTGCTGTTCGCCGACCTGATCGCGCTGCACATCGTCAATCCAGCCTTCGAGTCGCCCGGCGCCTATTCCCCCGCGTTCCTGGTGCTCGCGCTGTACGGCTACACCTTGCAGATCTACATGGACCTGTCCGGTTACACGGACATCGCGCGCGGCGTGGCCAAGACGCTGGGCTTCGAGTTGCCACGCAACTTCGACCGCCCCTACCTCTCGTCGACGCTGTCCAATTTCTGGCAGCGCTGGCACATCTCCATGTCCAGCTTCTTTCGCGACTACCTGTTCTTCAGCCTGGGCGGCTCGCGCCATGGCAACGTGTACCGCAACCTTTTGGTGACCTTCATCGCCATCGGCGCCTGGCACGGCGCGGGCTGGAATTTCGTGCTGTACGGCGCGCTGCATGGCGGGCTCGTGTGCCTGGAGCGCGCGCGGCGCGAGAGCCGCACGGCCTCGCCCAGCGCCGGGCTCTGGCCCGTGCTGCGGGGCGTGCTCTTCACCTTCCACTTCGTCGTGCTGACGCGCCTGCTGTTCCGGGCCGATGACCTCTCGGCCGCAGGCCACTACCTGCAGGCCGCGATCGCCGGCGCCGGCACACTGGCCCCGTTCGCCCCGCTGGCCATGGCGGCCATGGTGCTCAGCACATTGCTGCACCTGGTACCGGCGCGCTGGTCCGAGCAAGGCCTCAAGCGGCTGTCCGCGCTGCCACCCATCGTGCTGGGCGCGCTCATCGTGGCCGTGGTCCTGGGCCTGGAGGCCCTGTCCAGCGGCGAGGCCCCGTTCATCTACTTCGAATTCTGATGCGGCGCCGCGGGGCACCGCGGTGCCCGCGCCGGACTCAAAGCCCCTGCATCGGCCCGATCGGTCCCTTGGAGACGACCAGCCCCGTGTAGAACTTGGCACGGTCCGAGCTCGCCGCCAGCACGCCGCCGTTGTAGTCGTTCAAGGTGATGGCCGTCACGCCCAGCTGGCGGATCGGCACCAGGTACTTGCGCTCGAGCGGCGTCGCGCCCATCTTGGTCTTGCTGTCGAAACGCGCCGGACCGCCGTAGTTCAGCGGCAACTTGCGGTAGCTGAAGTTGCGCATCTCCAGCACCTTGCGGCCGTCCAGCCAGACATCCAGCTCCGCGTCGTCCAGGTTTTTGGCCGGGTCGGCGTCGAACGGCGAGCGGCTGGTGTCCACCGTGTTGAGCTTGAGCCGCGTCTCGATGCAATACCAGTGCCCCGGGTACAGCGCTGCCCCGAGGCCGCCCATGCTGCCCCAATAGCCGTTGTAGCCCAGCATGTCCCAGGAGTGCACGCCGGCACGCATGCCGCCGCCTTCCACGTCCGCGGGGTACTCTTTCCAGGCGTTGCGGTTGGTCCAGCCGGTGTTGCCGCCGCCGGTGTTGTTGTTGCCGCCGTACTGCGTCCAATGCGAGGCGCCGATGCCGAACTTGCCTTCATGGACCGCGTACTGCGCCGCGCTCTTGGTGTAGGCGCGCAGCATCTTGATGTCCTTCAGGTACTCGGGCGGGTAGATGCCGAGCCGCAGGTAGTAGCGGACGTAGACCTCGTCCAGCACGCCGCACAGCTCGTCGGGCAGGTACATCGCGAGGTCGCAGCCGAAGCCGCCGCCGTCTCCGGTGGTCTCGCCATCGACCGCAGTCGGGCGGCCCGGCGTGTTCACACGCAGCGCCCCCAGGCCCTGGGCCAGCGGCGCGAAGCCCTCGCCGCGGTAGCTGGACGCCACGAGGCTCGTGTGCCGGCGCACCTTGACCCAGCGCCCCTGGTTGGCCAGCGGCAGGCGGCGCGGATCTTTCTTGGCGCTCGGGTCGAACACATGGGGCGACCAGAACGCCGTGTTGTAGATGTTGAGGTCGGACTGCTCGATCCAGTCGGCCTCCTTGGTGCCGTCCTCGTAGCGGTGCGTGAAGATCACATCCTTGTGCGCGAGGATGCCGGCATCGCGCGGATAGGCCACGGCCAGGCCCGGCATGACGGGCTCGGTGTTCAGCGGCGGATCGGCCAGGAAGGCGTCGAGCCGCCAGCGCCCGTCACCCTCGTCGGGCACGCGCAGCCGCAGGGACGCCTTGCGCACCGCACGCGCCGGCTTCTCGAACTCGAACACGGCATGGCGCCCCTTGCGCATGCCCACCAGGGGATTGCCGGCCTGCGAGTACGACGAGCTGAGCTCCAGCTGCACGCCAGCCAGGCAGGCGAGCCGGCCGGTGCCGCCGTCGGCATACTCGACCTCCATGGAGGGCGGCGCCGTGTGCCAGTTGCTGGCCAGCGCGCAGTTGCCGTCCACGCAGCGCACGATGTAGGCGTTCCAGCGGCCCGGTTGCAGCGCCGCCTGCGCGCCGGCCGTCGCATCGACGGTGTAGTCGCCCGGTGCGGCGCGCTGGCTCGCAGCCGAACATGACCAGTGCGACCGGGTGCCCTGCGGGAGGCCGGCCGTGTCGATCCAGTCGCCGTTCCTGTTCTTCCATTTCCAGTCCGAACCCACGTCCACATGCGTGGCCGTGGGGCCGACCCCGCCGTAGCTGTACGAAGACTTGGGGTCCAGCACGCTGGCGCGTGCGGGCGACTCCCAGCGCCCGCCGTCGGCACCCGCCACCACGCCCTGCGGCGGCACCAGGAACAGCCGGGGCAGATCGGTCCGGTAGCGGTACGGCGAGGGTGTCAACGCAGGCCCCGCGGCGGCGCCCTGGCCCCCCGCAGACGCGGCGCCGGCCTGCGCGCCCTCCTGGCTGCAGCCGGCGACCGTCAGGCCGCTGGCCGCCGTGCCGACGATGAATGCACGTCTGTCCATCGCACTCTCCCTGTGCCGCAGCACCACTGCGGGCTTGCGCCCGACCTGCCTGCGGCGCAGACCGAACCCGCAGGCCGGACCAACGCACGCATGCCTACACCTTGAACGAAGGCGCCCGTTGCTGCAGCCATTGCTCCAGCATCATGAAGATCCACACGAGCTCGCCGTAATAGCCGGGATGCGCCGGCAACAGGTTTTCCACCAGATTGCGCAGGAACGCGGGCTGCACGATGTTGCGCTGCTCCAGCGACGCCAGGGTCTGCTGCATCAGCTGGCGCAAGCTGGGGTCCTGGCAGGCCCAGACACCGAAGGGCAGGCCGAAGCCGTGCTTCTTCTTGGTCAGGATGCCATCGGGCAGGAAGCCGCGCAGCGCCTCCTTGAAGAACCAGCGCAGCTTGAGGCCCTTGAGCTTGTACTCGGCCGGCAGGCCCAGCGAAAAAGCGAGCAGCCGCTGGTCCAGGAATGGAAAGCCGACGTCGACACCGGCCAGCCGGGTCGTGCCGCAGACCTTGGGCAGGTCGTTCTCGGCCAGCGTGTAGCGCCAGTCGAAGGCCAGCATGCGGTTGATCAGCGCGCCCTCGGGCACGGCCTGCCAGACCTCGCGCTGCCCGCGGGCCGGCTCCTGCTCGTCGACCTGCGCGAGGAACTCGGGCGTCAGCACCGAGGCCGTGCCAAGCCGGTGCAGCAGGTTGTACATCTCGCTGCGGTCGGGCATGGGCACGCGTGCCTGCTCGATGTAGCTGCTGCCCTTCTTGAGCAAGGGGATGCGGCCCACGGCCGACAGGCCGAAGAAGGGCTCCAGCAGGCCGCGCCGCAGCGCCAGCGGCACATCGTCGTACCAGCCGAACACGCGCTGCTTGGCATAGCGCGTGTTGCCGCCGAACAGCTCGTCGCCACCGTCGCCGGCCAGCATTTTCTCGACACCATCCTCGCGCGCCATGCGCGCGCAGTGGTAGGCGGGCAGCGCCGAGGAATTGCCGAAAGGCTGGTCGTACGAGGCGGCCACCAGGGGGATGTCGCGCACGAGGTCGGCCGGCGTGAAATAGATCTCGTGGTGGTCGGTCTTGAAGTGGCGCGCGGCCATGCGCGCGTACTCCATCTCGTCGTAGCCCTGCGCATCGAAACCGATGGAGTAGCTCGCCACGGGGCGGTCCAGCACCTTGCAGGCCATGCCGGCCACGGTGGAGCTGTCGGTGCCGCCGCTCAGGAAGCAGCCCACACGCTCGGGCGCATAGCCCTGCGCCTCGTCGCGCACGGACTGCTCGACGATGTCCAGGAACTGCTTCTTGAGGCCCGCGAACTGCACCTGCCGGGGCTCCTCGAAACGCGGTGTCCAGTACGGTGCCACGACCAGGCGGCCCTGCTCGAACAGCACGTAGTGGCCGGGCGGCACGCGGCGCACGTCGCGGTAGATCGTGCGCGGCGAGGGGATCACATGGAAGAACAGGTAGTCGTAGACCGACTGCCGGTCGATGTCGGACGAGGCCTCGGCCAGCGCATCGGCGCGCTCGGCGAACAGCAGCTGCTCGCCCACCTGCCGGTAGCACAGGCTGCGCACACCGAAGCGGTCCACCGCCAGGAACACCCGTCCGTCATCGGTGCGCAGACCCACCGCGAAATCGCCGCGCACGCGTTCGGCGCAGCCGGGACCGTGCTGCGCGAAGGCCGCCCGCCAGGCGGCCTCCGCGCCGGAACCGCTCAGTGCCGTCGCATGGGAGCCCTCGCTAAAGACAGGATGCCCGAGCACGCAGGCAGCGCTGCCGCGGCTGGGGGATGCAACTTCTTCGGGGCTCAATGCCATGCTGGATCTTCTCGAGGTATCGGCTCGCGCCGGAAACGACTCCTTGTGCCGCGGACGCCACCGGCAGGCCCTGCCTGCAAGGCCGCACCGGCCGTCTCGGGCGCGGCAAAGGATACCCGAACACCAGGTACAAACCACGGCAGGCCGTGCCCCGGCGCCGGTGCCTCATGTCCCGGGGCTGCGGGACACGGTTGCGCCGCTCAGACCAGCACTTCCACGCAGGCCGGATGCCCCAGGAAGCCCTGCGGGCTCGCACTGGCGCCGTAGGCGCCCGACTGGAACACCACCACGAGGTCGCCCTCCTGCCCGTCCGGCAGTTCCAGCCGGTCGGCCAGCAGGTCCAGCGGCGTGCACAGCGGCCCCACGACCGACGCGCCGGCCTGGCGCGGTGCGTCCATGCGGTTGCCAATGGCCACGGGATAGTTCTTGCGCACGACCTGGCCGAAGTTGCCGGAGGCCGACAAATGGTGGTGCAAGCCGCCATCGGTGACCAGGAACACATGGCCGCGCGAGACCTTGCGGTCCAGCACGCGGCACACGTAGATGCCGGCCTCGCCCACGAGGTAGCGGCCCAGCTCGATGACCAGGCTGGCCTGCGGCAGATCGGTCGCCGCGCGCGCGCTGAGCGCCGCGAGGTTCTCGCCGATCGGCCCCAGGTCCAGGTGCTGCTCACCCGGGAAGTACGGGATGCCGAAGCCGCCGCCCAGGTTCAGGAAGCGCACGGGCGCCGGCGCATGCGCGGCCAGCCGCAGGGCCAGCTCGTAGGATTTCTGCTGCGCCTCGCAGATCGATTCGGGCTTGAGGTTCTGCGAGCCGGCGAACAGATGGAAGCCCTCGAAGGCCAGGCCGGCCTGGCCGATGGCCTCCAGCAGCGCGGGCACCTGCTCGACATCGACGCCGAACTGCTTGGGACCGCCACCCATCTTCATGCCCGAGCCCTTGAGCTCGAAATCCGGGTTCACGCGCACGGCCACGCGCGCCGGCAGGCCGAGCTCGGCCGCAGCCGCCGCCAGCGGCGCCACCTCGCGCCGCGACTCCAGGTTCACGAGCACGCCGGCGGCCACGGCCTGGCGCAGCTCGATGTCGCGCTTGCCCGGCCCCGCGAAGCTGACCTCGCGCGGGTCGGCGCCGCCATCCAGCGCCACCTTGAGCTCGCCGGCCGAGGCCACGTCGATGCCGTCCACGAGGCCGGCCATGAAGGCCACCACGGCCGGCATGGGGTTGGCCTTCATCGCGTAGTGCAGCTTGACGGCCGGCGGCAGGGCCTGGCGCAGGCTGGCCACGCGTGCGCGCAGGACGGCGCGGTCGTAGGCATAGAACGGGGTCTGCCCCACACGCGCGGCCAGCTGGGCCAGCGGCATGCCGCCCACGAGCAACTGCCCATCGTGCACGCCAAACTGGGACATGGGCGCGTGCCGCGGCACAACGCGCTCGGAAGGGGTCGCCATCAGGATTCCTTGGATTCAGCCCGCATGCTGCTCGATCCACTGCGTGGACAGCAGCTTGCGGTCGATCTTGCCGTTCGGATTGCGCGGCAAGGGGCCCACGGCAGGCGCGACGCCGGCGGGCACCATGTAGGCCGGCATGCGCGCGCGGCACTGGGCCAGCAGTGCCGCCACATCCAGTGCGTCCGCGTCGGCGGGTGGGGTGGCGATGACCTGCACGGCCTGGCCCATGGCCGGGTGCTCGATGCCAAACGCCACGCATTCGCCCACCAGGCGGGTGGCGTACAGCACCTCCTCCACCTCGGTCGGGCTGATGCGGTAGCCGGACGACTTGATCATCTCGTCGCGCCGGCCGATGAAGTACAGGTAGCCCTCGGCGTCCATGCGCACGGTGTCGCCCGAATACACCGCGTACTCGGGCAGCTGCAGGCCGCTCTGGCGGCCCGGTGCATGGGGGGGCAGCAGCTTGTAGCGCTCGGCCGTCTTCTCGGCATCGTTCCAGTAGCCCTGGCCGACCAGCGCGCCGCGGTGCACGAGCTCGCCGGGCTCGTCCGGCGCGCAGGGCGTGCCGTCCTCGCGCAGCACGAGGATCTCGGCGTTCGGAATGGCCTTGCCGATGGAGTCGGGCCGCGCATCGACCTGCTCGGGCGGCAGGTAGGTCGAGCGAAACGCCTCGGTCAGCCCATACATCAGGAAGGGCTGGGCCCGGGGCACGCGCTGGCGCAGCAGGGCCAACGTCTCGCGCGGCATGCGCCCGCCGGTGTTGGCGAAGTAGCGCAGGTGCTCGCCGATCGCGGCCGGCCATTCGAGCTGGCTGATCTGGATGTACAGCGGCGGCACGGCCGTGAGGCCGGTCACGCGCTCGCGCTCCATGGCCTTGAGCACGTCGCGCGGCATCAGGTAGTTCAGCAGCACCACGCGCGCGCCGCGGTGGAAGGCCGTGGTCAGCTGGCTGAAGCCGGCGTCGAAGGACAGCGGCAGCGCGGCCAGCAGCGTGTCGCCGGGCCGGTTTTCCAGGTAGGAGGCCACGCTCTTGGCCCCGGCCACCATGTTGCGGTGCGACAGCACCACGCCCTTGGGCTTGCCCGTGCTGCCCGAGGTGTAGAGGATGGCCGCCATGTCGGTGTCGATGACCCGGTGCCCCGGCGCCGGTGGCGCTGACAGCAGCTGGCCCCAGCCGCTCGCGCGCAGGCTCGCCGGCTGCGGCGCGGCCTCGGTGGCCGCACCGGTCAGCACGAGGTGCCGCAGGTCCGGACACTGGCCCAGCACATCGCCCAGCAGCGCCAGCCGGTCGGGCGAGGTCACGAGCACGCGCACATTGCAGTCGCGCAGGATGAACGCGACCTGCTCGGCCTTGAGCAGCGGGTTCAGCGGCACGAACACCGCACCGGCGGCCGGTGCACCGAAGCTCGCGACCACGGTTTCGCTGCGCTTTTCCAGGTAGACCGCGACGCGCTCGCCACGCTCCAGGCCCAGCGCCATGAGGCCGCTGGCGAACTGCGTGACGGCCGCGTGCAGGGCCGCGTAGCTCCAGGCGGTCGCACCGTCGGTCAGCGCGATGGCCTCGGGGCTCGCGGCAGCGGATACCGCGATCAATTCGGGCAGCAAGTTGGATTCGTGCATGGCAAGGAGAGGGCCGCAGCCGCGAATAGTGTGAAAAAGTATCGCACACCCCCCACGCGGGACCGTCATGGGTGCCGCCTAAAATGCAGCCGCTTCAAGACAAGCTGCCAAAGGATGCCCGACATGGATGTGATGCAGGAAGTGGTCCGGATGCTGGACGAGGTTCTCAGCCTGAATGGACGGTCCGCATCGTTCACGGCGGACACGCCCTTGCTGGGTGCGATTCCCGAACTCGACTCCATGGCCGTGGTGGGCCTGATCACGGGCCTGGAAGAACGCTTCGGGCTGGTCGTCGACGACGACGACATCGATGGCAACACCTTTGCCACCGTGGGCTCGCTGACCGACTTCGTCCAGGCCAAGCTGGCCGCCTGAGTCCCGGGCCCCCGGCATTGCAAGCCCTCTTCCTCCCGGCGCCAGCAGGTCAACGGTTTTGCCTCCTGCACCAGCCGTCGGCGTCGCCCGTGCGCGCGCTGGTGGTGCATGTGCATCCGTTCGCCGAGGAGATGAACAAATCACGCCGCATGGCCGCGCTGCAGGCCCGCGCGCTGGCGCAGGCCGGCTACGCGGTGCTGCAGATCGACCTGCGGGGTTGCGGCGACAGCGCCGGCGAGTTCGAGGACGCCGCCTGGTCGGACTGGGTGGACGACGTGCGGCTGGCCTGCCGCTGGCTGGCCGAGCGCCACCCAGGCCTGCCCCTGTGGCTGTGGGGCCTGCGCGCGGGCTGCCTGGTCGCCGCGCAGGCGGCCGCGGAGTTGCCGATCCCCTGCGATTTCCTGTTCTGGGCACCGACGCCTTCGGGCAAGACCGTGCTGCAGCAGTTCCTGCGGCTGAAGTCCGCCGCGGCGCTGCTGGACGGCGGTGCCAAGGGCATCACCGAGGGCCTGCGCCGCGACCTGGCGGCGGGCCAGACGGTCGAGATCGCGGGCTACGGCCTGTCCGCCGCGCTGGCGCAGGGCCTGGAGAGCGCCACGCTGGCGCCGCCCACCCCCACCGCATCCGGCTCCCGCCTGCTCTGGCTGGACGTGTCGACCCAGGAGGCTGCGACCCTGAGCCCCGTGGCACAGAAGACGCTCGCGCCATGGGAAGCCGCAGGCTATGCCGTGCAGGCCGAGGTCGTGCAGGGACCGCAGTTCTGGCAGACCACGGAAATCGAGGATGCGCCAGCCCTGCTGGCCGCGACGCTTTCGACGCTCGCGGCCCTGCAAGCCCCTGCGGCCCAGCGCCAGGAGCCTGCCGCACCATGAATTGCACCGAAGAGGCCCTCACCTTCCCCTGCGCCGCCGAGACCCTGGTGGGTGTGCTGAGCCGGCCACCGGGCCAGGCATCAGAGATCGGCGTACTGGTCGTCGTGGGCGGACCACAGTACCGCGCGGGCAGCCACCGCCAGTTCGTGCAGCTGGCGCGCGCGCTGGCGGCCGCCGGCCACACGGTGCTGCGCTTCGACTACCGCGGCATGGGCGACAGCTCGGGCGCGCTGCGCGATTTCCAGGACGCGGGCCCCGACATCGCGGCCGCCATGGACACGCTGCAGCAGCATGCCCCTGCGGTGCGCCGCATCGTGCTGTGGGGCCTGTGCGACGCGGCCACGGCCGCGCTGCTGTATTGCGGCCAGACCCGCGATGCGCGCGTGCAGGGCCTGTGCCTGTTCAACCCCTGGGTTCGCTCGGCCGCCAGCCTGGCGCAGACCCAGGTCAAGCACTACTACACGGAGCGCCTGCGCCAGCCCGAATTCTGGAAGAAGCTGGCCAGCGGCAAGGTGGCGTTCAGTGCGCTGTCCGGCTTGGTCGGCAACCTGCGCACTGCGCTGGCGGGACGGCGCGGCGATGGCGGCGACCAGGTCGCACTGAGCTTTCAGACGCGCATGGCGCGGGCCTGGGCGCAGTTCGACGCACCCGTGCTGCTGTTCCTGAGCGGCAACGACTACACCGCCAAGGAGTTCGAGGAATACAGCGCCGGCGACGCCGAATGGAAGACCGCGCTGGCCAAGGCACCCGCCATCCGCCACGTGGAACCCGACGCCGACCACACGCTGTCGCAGCGCAGCGCCAGCGCCGCGGCCGAACGCCGCACGCTGGAACTGCTGGCCCGGGTGGCCGCGGCCCCCGCGGGCCAGGCCCTGGCCGCCCCCAAGTGACCCGCATGGCAACACCTCCGCTTCCGACGGCCGCACGACGCGCAGCACCCAAGTACCCGGTGCTGGGCTGGGCCAGCTTTCGACGTGAAGATGCGCCGGGCATCCCGAGCGTCGAAGACCTGGCCCACACGGCCTCGACCACCAGCGGCCGGTCCGCCATCTACCAGGCCCTGCTGCTGCTGCGCCTGCCACCCGGCTCCGTGGTGCTGGTGCCGACCTACCACTGCCCGACCATGGTGGCGCCCGTGCTGCTGGCCGGGCACAAGCCCCGGTACTTCGGCATCCGTGCAGACGGCCTGCCCGACCTTGCCCACATCGACGCGGCCGTGGCCGGCCAGGCGCGCGCCATGCTCGTGTCGCACTACTTCGGCCTGGCCAAGTCGCTCCAGGAAGTGCGCACCTGGTGCGACGCGCACGGCATCGCGTTGATCGAGGACTGCGCCCACTGCTACTTCGGTCAGGCCGGCGAGCGGCCCGTCGGCGCCTGGGGCGACTACAGCACGGCCAGCCTTTCCAAGTTCTTCCCCGTGCCCGAGGCCGGGTTGCTGGCGTCTGCGCAGCGCCCCTTGGCGTTGCAGCATCTGCAGCGCCAGAGCCTCAAGGCCCAGATCAAGGGGGTCGTGGATGTGCTGGAGACAGCGACCAACCACCGTCGCCTGGGCATTCTGAACACGCCGCTGGACCTGCTGTTCCGCATCAAGCGCAAGGCCCGCGTCTCCCATGCAGCGCCGGCCAACGGCGCCGCGGCCGCCGCGGTCGATGCAAGCGCCGAACTCATGGAAGGCTCCGACATGGCGCGCATCGGCCTGCGGCCCCTGCTGGCCTCGCGCCTGATCGGCAAGCTGTTGCCGCGCGGGCGCATCATTGCCCGGCGCGCCCGCAACTTCGACCGCTTCGCGCAACTGTTGGCCGATCTGCCGGGCGGGCGCCCCCTGTTCGACCAGCCCGCACACCCGACGGCGCCCTATGTGTTCCCGCTCTGGGTCGACGACGCGGAGCGCGTCTACCGTGTGCTGCTCGAGCAGGGGGTTCCGGTGTTCCGCTGGGACCGCCTGTGGCCCGAGACGCCACGGCTGCCGCACGACGTCGGCCTCGACTGGAGCCAGCACGTGTTGCAACTGCTGTGCCACCAGGACCTCGGCGCCCAGGACATCGACGACGCCGCGCGGCGTGTCGCCGATGCCCTGCGCGCCACCGCAGCAGCCGCTGCCCCGCACCGAGCTTAGAACATGCAAACCATCCAGTGGAAAGAATGGCCGGCGCAACGATTGCAGGAGGACGCGGACCTGCGCGCGCAATGGGACCGGCTCAATGTCCAACGCGGCGACCTGCCCTTCATGAGCGCCCCTGCGTGGGCGCTCGCCCTGGCCGTTTTCGGCCAGGGCAACGAGCGCCTGCTGGTTGGCGAAGCCGACGGCCAGTGCGTGGCCATGCTGGTGCTGGCCGATGCCGGCAAGCTGCGCTGGCAGACCTTCCAGCCCTCGCAGATGCCGCTGGGCGCATGGGTGGCACAGGCCGACATCGCCGTGGACGAACTGGCCCGCAGCGTGCTGCAGCGCGGCCCCATGAAGCTCGCACTCAGCGTGTCCCTGACCCAGATCGACCCGCTGTTCGCCCCGCGCACCGACGATGCGCCGGACAACCGGCACGACGACTACATCGAGACCGCCTGGGTCGACGTGGTCGGCAGCTTCGAGGACTACTGGGCCGCGCGCGGCAAGAACCTGCGCCAGAACATGCGCAAGCAGAGGAACAAGCTGGAGACCGAAGGCGTGCGCGCCGGCATGCAGGTGTTCCGCGACGCGGCCGACATGCCCGGTGCCATCGCGCGCTACGGCGCGCTGGAAGGCCAGGGCTGGAAAGCCCAGGAGGGCACGGCCATCCTGCCCGACAACGCCCAGGGCCGCTTCTACACCGGCCTGCTGCAGGGGCTGGCCGCGCAGGGTGAGGCCGAGGTCTACGAGTACCACTTCGACGACAAGCCCGTGGCGCTGAACCTGTGCGTACGCCGCGGCAGCACCTTGACGATCCTGAAGACGACCTACGACGAGTCGATCCGGGCCTACTCGCCCGCCTTCCTGCTCAACCAGGACATGCTGGAAGCCTTGTACGCGGAGGGCCGCATCACGCGGCTGGAGTACTACGGCAGCCTCATGGAATGGCACACGCGCTGGACCGACAACAAGCGCGGCATCTACCACCTGAGCAGCTTTCGCAACAGCATGGTCAAGCGCATGGCCGAGTCGCTGGGCGGACGCGCCGCAGCCGAGTAGGCGGCTTCGCCTCGGCCCCGGCCGCGCCATCCCGCCGCGGATGGCGAACCGGGCTAGGCCTTCATCGGGCCGATGCGCGAGCGCGCCCAGACCAGGCCGCTCACGAACATGGTGCGTTGCACCGTGCTCTGCGTGGTGCCGCCGTGGTACCAGTTCCACCACAGCTCCTTGACGCCCAGCTCGCGGAATGGCCGGATCCACGACCCGTTGTAGGCCGCCTGGTGCAGCGGCAGCGTGCGGAACACCATGCCCGTGCGTTCATAGGCCAGCTTGCCGTCGATCCAGGTGCGCAACAGGCCATCCGGCAGGTAGCTGTTGTCGGCCGCGTTCACCGTGTTGAGCTTGATCTCGGTCTCGACGCAGTACCAGTGGTCGGCATACAGCACCGCACCGCGCGGGCCCTGCTGGCCCCAGTTGTTGACGTTCTGCCCTTCACCGCCGTACCGGTAGCCCACGGGATTGGAGGTCTGGAAGTCGTACAAATGCCAGCCCGGCGTGACGCCGGCCTCGTCGGGCCCGCCCACACCGGCATCGCAATCGGCCCAGGCCCAACGCATCTGCCAGCCCGTGCCGCCACCGGACGATCCGCTGACGCCGCCATAGGTGGTGGCGTGGCCGGGCGCAATGCCGAACTTGCCGCCCATGTCGCTCCACCTGGGCTGGCCGCTTTGCAGCACCTCGCGCCGGTCGGCAGGCTTGCGCACGTAGGGCGAGCCCAGGCGCAGGTACTGGCGCACGAAGATGTGGCTCAGCCGGCCCATGTCCTCAAAAGGCATGAACAGCCGCGCGTCCATCGCCGTGGTGCCGGTGTAGCCGCCTTCCTTGCCGGTCGCGATGCCGCCGTCCGGCATCACGACGCGCAGGGCGCCCAGGCCCGCGCGCAAGGGCTTGAAACCTTCGCCCTGGTAGTTGCTGTCCACCAGCGACAGCCGGTCCGGCACGTTGACCCACTTGCCGACCGCCGTGTGCGGAAAGCGGCGTGTATCGGACGCGCCGCCCCACAGCGCGGGATCGAACGAGGTCTCCGAGCTCACGCTGGGCACACGCCCGGTGATGGCGAAGTCGCTGAGCGGGCGGCCGTCCAGGTAGCGCTGCGCACCGATCACGCCGGCCAGGCTTTCGATGCCCGCGTCCAGTGCGCCGGCCTGCGTCGCCAGATCCTGCGGCCCGTCACCGTTCGCCTGCGCGCGCGGCGGGTCGCACAGGAAACCATCCACAAAAGCAGCGGCGCCGCTCCAGTGCTCGGTGATCGGCAGGCGCAGCGTCGCCGATTGCACCGTCGCCGTCGGCCGCTCGAACTCCGCAAAACAAGGCAGCGACAGGCTGGCGCGGGTGCTCAGCGGCAATGTGCTGCTGGCGGTACTGGCTGCCACCAGACGGCACCCGAGCGTCGCCTGGGTTCCGTCAGTGTAGGTGACCTGGATCGCCGGTCCGCCCAGCGTCGCGTGGAAGTTGCTGGCCATGCTGCGCGGCGCACCGCGTGCGCGCAGCAGCAAGGCCAGCCAGCGCTCCTCGCGCTGGCAATAGGCTACCACGGCGCTGACATCGATGCCGGTGTAGACGTTGCTCGCGGTGCTGCCGCTGATGGCATTGACGGGCGCGCTGAACCATGGGTCGCCCCCCTGGGACACGCCTTTGCTGTCGAGCCAGTCGCCACCCCGGTTGCGCCAGGACCAGCCGCTGTAGAAGTCCACGCTGGTCGCTGTCGGCCCCCAGTTGTCGGTGCCGAAGCTGCCGCCGCCCAGCGTGGACGCATACGCCGCGCTGGCGACCGACTGGAAGAGATAGGGCTGCTCGTCGCGCGAGGCCCCGACGGCCCCGGTGACGCCCGTGCCAGGCGTGGTGTCGGGGGCCGGCGGATTTCCAGGCGTCGGTGTGGAAGGGCCGGGGGCAGGAACGCCTGCGGGCTCTTCGCTCCCGCCACCCCCTCCGCAACCCAGCAACAGCAGCGAACCGGTGCCCAGCAGGGCACCGGCGCCGACGACTACACGGCGAGAAATCTTCGAATCGGCCATCACAATACCCGCGGTGTCAAAGCCTTCAATCATCCCCCAGTAGCAGGCAGGCCCACCCGCTGCGGCATCAACTTGTTACGTATCTGCAACGATACATACACCTCCATCGGCTCGGACGTTTCAGCTTGCAGACAATCGGCCCGGCTCGCTTCTTCTTCCACAGGTTCCGCATGACATCCCAGCTCCACCCGGACGATCCGCATTTTTCTTCCCGCCGCCGTCTGCTCAAAAGCGCGCTGGCCGTCGTGGGTGGTGGTGCCGGCCTCGGAGGCTGCGGAGGATCGGACGCCGCCGGGCCGGCAGGCGATGGCGGCAGCGGCGGCGGCACCCCGCCCCCCACCACGACGCCGCCGGCGCCCGCACCGCCGGGCGTGCCCACCCTCGCACCCCGCCCGGCCTGGGCCGGCGACGTGCCCGCCAACAGCTGGCACACCCTGCAAAACACCGCGTTCCTGCCCTGGGCCACGGCCAACATTCCGCAGGGCGCCTACCGCGGCACCAGCGCATTGACGGCCATCGTCAACGCCTACAGCGACCCTGCGCACGACCCCACGGCCGGCGCCCAGGTGTTCTATGGCGGCGGACATGGCGACGGCACCTGCAACGCGGTGTGCTCCTTCAGCCACCAGACGCTGCGCTGGCAGCTGATCGGCAAGCCCACGGACCCGGCCGTGTACCTGCCCGACTACCTGCGCACCAGCGAACCGGTCTACTACCCCAGCGGCCGCTACTTCACGGGCGGCAGCACGACCAAGGGCTTCCCCTTGCCTGGCGAGGGGGGCTGGTTCCTGCCGGCCGCCGACCTGCCCGCCCAGGTGGATGCCCCCTACCGCGCCCCGGCATTGGCCCGCGTGAGCACCCACATGTACGCCGCTGCCGCGATGCGCGGAAAGGTGGTGCACTACTTCTACGACACCTATGCCGAATTCGACACCGCCAGCGGCACCTGGTCGGGCCAGGGCATCGACCTGGGGCAGCAGTTGCTGGGCTTTCGCCGCCAGTACGGCGCACCGCGCCTGCAGCAAGGCACGGTGGCCATCTACGACGAAGTCACCGACCGCTTCTTCGTCACGCTGAACCCGGGCGACAACGGTGGCAGCTGGCGCTCCGGCATCATCGCCTTCGACCCGGTGTCGCGTCGCATCGAAGCGGTCCACGAAACCAGCGCCGCCACCTATGGCCAGATCCTGAATTCGGTGAACATCTGCCGCGTCGACCGCGACCTGTATGTCTTCACCAAGCAGGGCAGCTACGCCCAGCCGCAGCTCATGAACCAGGGCTTCGTGTTCAACATGGACACACGCAGCTTCCGCAGCTTCGTACTGACCGGCGACACCGAGGGCTCGACCTTCCCGTTCTCGAGCACGCAGGAAACGATTCCGAGCTGGTACGACGGCCAGGCCATCCGACGCTGGAACCACGCGGCCTCTTTGCGGGACCGCATCTCCAGCGTGGCACTGGCACCCTTGCGCGGCAGCGGCACACCCAACGACCCCCTGGTGCTGCAGCAGACCGCGCGCACCATCGCCTGGCCCAAGGGCGTGGATCCGCTGTTCGTCTACAAGCGGCTCGTCTACCACGCCGGCGCGGGCTGCGCCCTTTTGCTGCCGCAGGCCTCCAGCAACTGGCTCGCGCTGCGGCTGAGCTGAACGCGCCGGTTCTGTATTCGTTAGTTCCGTGGAGAGTGCAACACCGGGGTGCGCGACGGCACAAATGTGTGCACCGTATCTGTGAGGCCCTGCCGTACACTCCGATGGTGACCCAAGCCCCTGTCTCATCCTCCCCCTCCATCCCGGACATCGCGGCCGTCATCCCCCATTTCCAGCGCCGGCCCGGGCTGCTGCCGCAGGCCGTGCGCTCGGTGTTCGCACAGACGCTGGCCGATCGCACGCAGGTCGTGATCTGCGACGACGAATCGCCGGTGTCGGCCGAAGACGAGATCCGAGGCTGCACCGACCTGCCGCAGGACCGCATCCACATCATCCGCCAGAAGAACAGCGGTGCCGGCGCGGCGCGCAACAACGCGCTCGACCATGTGCCGGCGGGCACGCGCTACGTGGCCTTCATCGACTCGGACGATGTCTGGCGGCCACACCACCTGGAGCGTGCCCTGCCCGCCCTGGAGCGCGGCTTTGACGCCTACTTCGCCGATTTTGTCGCCGTGGGCTATCCCGACGTGGGCAACATGCAACGCATCGGTACGCTCAAGCCCGAAGACAACCCGCTGCTCGATGCCCAGCTCCAGTTGCATGCGCTGGGCGTCTCGGCGCTCGAACACGTGGTGTCTGATGGCGGCGGCCTGATCCAGACCTCCACCGTGGTCTACCGCTTCGACAAGTACCCCGCGCTGCGCTTTCGCGAGGAGTTCTACAACGGGCAGGACTTCTTCTTCTGGATGGACCTCAGCGAGCTCGGTGCGAAGTTCGCGTTCAGCTTCGACATCGAATGCGACAACGGCGAAGGCATCAACATCTACCAGGCCTCGGGCTGGGGCACCGAGAAGTCGCTGCAACGGCTGCGCAACGAGCTGTTCGTCTGGACCTCGGTCGAGCGCTTCTACCAGCTGACGCCTGAGTCGCAGCGCGCCAACCGCGCCACCATCCGCAATCTGCAGGAGTCGTTCGGGCGCGACATCCTGCACCGGCTGCGCCACCGCAAGGCCATCCAGCGCCCCCTCGTGAAAGACATTCTGCGCATGGCGCCGGACACGCCGATGGTGGCCGTGCGCGGCGTGGCCAAGGCCTTGTTCTCGCGCCTGGGCCGCTGAGCCCGGCAAAGGCCAAGCCGCCCGCAGCCCGCATGGCCACCTCTGCGCGCAAGGCACTCGCCTGGTCCTTTGCCGAGCGCTACCTCGGGCTCCTGGTCTCCATTGGCAGCACAGTGCTGCTGTCGCGCCTGCTGACGCCCGAGCAGGTGGGCATCTACTCGATGTGCGCGGCCTTCACCGCGGTGGCCGGCATCCTGCGCGACTTCGGCGTCAGCGAATACCTGATCCAGGAAAAGGACCTCACGCACGACAAGCTGCGCGCGGCCTATGCCCTCGCGTTCGGCATCGCCTGGAGCATCGCCGCCGTCATCTTCTTCAGCCGCCACCTGGTGGCCGACTTCTACGCCGAGCCGCGCGTGGCCGACGTGCTGCTGGTGCTGACGCTGCACTTCCTGATCCTGCCGATCTCCTCGCCCGCGTTCGCGCTGATGAACCGCGAGCTGGCCTTTCGCCAGATCTTCTTCCTGCAACTGGTCTGCAACGCCACGCAGGCGCTGACCGCCGTGACGCTGGCCTGGCTGGGCTTCGGCGTGATGAGCCTGGCCTGGGGGCCCATCGCCAACGTCGCCATGCAGTCGCTGATCCTGCTGTGGCTGCGGCCCAAGGAGGTGCTGACACGCCCGGGCTGGCGCGAGATCCGCACCGTGCTGCGCTTCGGGTCGATGTTCGTGACCTCGCGGACCATCGAAGTCCTGTCGCGCAATGCGCACGAGCCCATCATCGCCAAGCACTACGGCTTCGAATCGGTCGGCCTGTTCAGCCGTGCCTACGGGCTGATCGACCTCTTCCACCTGAACGTCGGCGCGGCCATCGTCCGCGTGGCGACGCCGGCCTTCGCGGCGCAGCACCGGGCGGGCCAGGCACTGGGGGTTGCCTATGCGCGCGCGACGGCGCTGTTCGTCAGCATCTCCTGGCCCTTCTTCGGCTTCGTGGCCTTGACCGCGGAGCCCATCATCCGCGTGATGTTCGGCACCCAATGGATCGCGGCGGCGCCGATCGCCAGCGTGCTGGCATTGACGGCGATACCGCACGGTCTGATGGCGCTGGCGCCCCAGATGCTGTCGGCGACGGGCCACGTGGCGCGACGGCTGCGCGTGACGCTGCTGTTCAGCCCCGTCCACGTGGTCGGCGTTTTTGTGGCTTCGTACTTCGGCCTCCTCGCCGTGGCCTCGGTGTGGGCTCTCAGCAATCTCGTGATGCTGGGCCTGTACCTGCAGGAGCTGCGGCGCACCGTGGGCCTGGGCACCATGGAACTGGCACGCGCGGTCACCCCGTCGGCCATCGTGGCCGCCGGCTCCGTTGCGGTACAGGCTGCCGTGATGCTGCTGTTGCAGCGCGCGCAGGTGCCTGCGCTGATCGTCCTCATGCTCACCTTTGGCGCCGGACTGGCCGCATGGACACTGGCGGCGCGCCTGATCCGGCACCCGGCCTACGAAGAACTGGGGCGCGCCCTGGACGCATTCCGGCGCCGCAACGAAAAGACCAAACCGAATCCTGGCCCGGGCTGAGAAGGCAAGGCAACAACACCACGGGGACGCATCCACCATGCTCGACTACTTGACGCTCATCCTTGCCGCTGCAGCCGCGGGTCTGGCCGGCCTGGGGTTGCACAAAGCCAGACGCATCCACCTGAAGCTGTTCGATCTCGACCGCCTGGTGCAGGAGCGCGTCGACAACCTGTACACGCAGTTGACCACGCTGAACAGGCTCGAGCGCACGCTGTCCCTGCCTGGCGCCCTGCCGCCGACGCGCGGCTGGGCTGGCTCCCCGGACTTCCTGCGGCATGTGCACGACCTCGCCCGCGCACACCGCCCCCGCACCGTGGTCGAGTGCAGCAGCGGAACGTCGACGATCGTGCTGGCACGCACCCTGCAGATGAGCGGTACCGCCGGCCATGTCCACAGCCTGGAGCATGACCCGCTGTATGCGAGCAAGACGCGCGATGCCCTGCAGGAGTTCGATCTTTCATCGCTGGCCACCGTGATCGACGCGCCGCTGGTCTCCCATGTGATCGACGGCCAGCAGCACCGCTGGTACCGGCTGGACGACCTGCCCGGCGGCATCGACATGCTGGTCATCGACGGTCCGCCCGTGAACACGCAGCGCATGGCGCGCTATCCGGCCCTTCCGCTGCTGATCGACCGGCTATCGCCGGGCGCCCTCGTCGTGCTGGACGATGCCGCACGACCCGACGAGCGCGCGGCGGTGGACCAATGGGTCCAGCGCTTTGGGCTGGTGCGGCTCGAAGGCCATTTCGCCGAGAAAGGCATCGCCGTGCTGCAACGCCCTGCCCATCCATCCGGAACGCCAGGCCCCGAAACAACATGACGCGCAAAGCCAGCCCGCTTCCATCGCATGTTCACCGCTGGCTTGTATGATCTGCTGCGCCATCCTCCGATCCAGCCAATGCGACGCACCCGCAATGGACTGGTACCTCCCCTCGACTTGAGCCGCTGGCCGGCATTGCGCACGGCGACCAAGCCGATTTGCATGGAAAACGCGTCCCTGGCATGACCGAGACCCCTTTCGCACCTGCGCCACTTCACCTCCGGCACACCGCATCCGCGGAGCGCATACGTCGTGCAGCAGTGGCCGTGTCGATGGTGTTGGCAGCCATCACGCTGGGCGTGGCCACGCCGGCGGCAGCCCAGCCCCGCCAGCAGCCCAACGGTCTGAGTTGGGGCGAACTGGCCATGCTGCCCGAGTACTGCAAGGACGCGGCGGGCATCGTCTATGGCGACAGGTACTTCAACCGCGCGCCGAATGCGGGCCGGTGGGAGTCGGCGATGGGCATGGACTTCTGGCACATCCATCACTACTGCTACGCCTTGAACAACCTGCGGCGGGCCAACTTCACCACGAATCCGGCGGCAAAGAAGGCCCTGCTGGAGAAGGTGCGCAATGACTATGGCTACATGGTCAACAACAGCCGGCCCGAGATGGTGCTGATGCCGGAGATCCTGACGCGCCTGGGCGACGTGCAGAACATGCTTGGAGACGTGGGCGCGGCATTCGAAGCCTATGAAGCGGCGATGGCACGCAAGCCCGACTACTGGCCGGCGTACAAGAACTCCGCCGACATGTTCCTGAAGGCCGGCGTCAAGCCGCGGGGGCTCGAGATCCTGCAGCGCGGCATCGCGGCCAATCCGGGCGCGGTCGAACTGCGCGACGCCTACAAGGTGGCCGGCGGTGACATGGCGCGCCTGCCGCCCCTGCCGGGGCCGGCATCGCCCGAAAGCGCCAACGCCCCCAAGGCACCGGCCAGCGCCGCCGAAGCGCCGGCCACCGCTGCGCCGGCTGTGCCCACAGCGCCGGCGCCGGCGGCATCCAGCCCCTGAGATCCGATTTCCCATGGCTGCGACCGTCTGGCCTGTTGGGTTGCCAGTGCCGCTTGGGCACCACCCATCCCACCGCCATGCCAGATGGTCTCGCCTGCGCGCCACAGGCCGCCTGGCGTCGATCCTGACGGTGCTGGTGCGCGGGTCTGACCGGGCTGCCGACCACCACTTGCCGGACTGAACCCGTGTCGCAACAACGCAGCCGCCTGCTGGAAATCGACGCGCTGCGCGGCCTGGCCGCGATCGCGGTCGTGCTGTTCCACCTGACGCAGCGCTTCGTCGAGCTCTTCGCACCGGCGCAGCCGCCCTCGCTGCTCGTCACGCACGGGTACTACGGCGTCAACCTGTTCTTCATCATCAGCGGCTTCGTCATCTTCATGACGCTGGACCGCACGCGCCGACCGATGGACTTCGTGGTCTCGCGCTTCAGCCGGCTGTTCCCGGCCTACTGGTGTGCCATCGCACTGACCTTCACCCTCACGCACGCGCTGGCCCTGCCGCTCAAGACCGTGACGCTGACGCAGGCGCTGGCCAATGTGTTCATGGTCCACGGCCTGTTCAAGGTCCCGCACGTAGACGGCGTGTACTGGACGCTGGAGATCGAGCTGCTGTTCTACCTGTTCATGTTCGTGCTCTACCGTGCGGGCCAGCTCGGGCGCGTCGCGTTCTTCGTCGGTGCGCTGCTGGCGCTGCGCGTGCTCTACGTGGCGCTGGCACGCCACGCCGGCATCGAGCTGTCGTGGACGCTGGCGCACCTGCTGATCCTGGAATACCTGCCCTGGTTCGCGCTGGGCATCGCGATCTTCCGCATCGTGCATCCGGCGCCCGGCTTCGGTGCGCGCCAGAGCCTGGTACTCGCGGCGGGGGCTGTGGCCACGCTGGCCTATGCCGACGGCCCGCTGCTGGGCCTGCTGGCACTGGTGCTGGCCAGCACCGTGTGGGCCGCCGCCGCGGGGCGCCTGCCCTGGCTCAGCCATCCGGTGCTGGTGTGGCTGGGGGCCATTTCCTATCCGCTGTACCTGCTGCACGAAAACATCGGCTGGGCGGTGCAGTTGCAACTCCTGCGGCTGGGCGTGAACACCGACGTGACCGTGCTGGTGGCGCTGGCCGTCGCGCTGGCGCTGGCCAGCGCCTTGCACCGCTGGGTCGAACAACCGGCGCTGCGTGCCATCCGTGCGCGCTACCGGCGGCATGAAAAACCCGAGCCCCAGCCGAGCGCGCCCGCGTGACCGCCCAGCCCCCGCCCGTCGCCATGCACTGCCGCGACCGGACGCCGGCCTCCCGGGCGCATGGCAGGCACCTGTGCGCCCCATTCGGGTCGCCGGCTGCCTGACCGGCCCGGCCGGACAACAGACCCGGCTGGACGCGCCCGCCACGGCCGTGCCGGCGCCCCAAGGCCGGCACCCGGCAGACATCCGGCGCGCACTGGTCCACAATGCCGACCCGTAACGGGACCGCAGCGCCCCGCATCGACCAGACCGGGGGCCGCGCCAGGGGCGTGGCGGCCCGGCTCCTGGCCGTGCGGGCGCCATGGCGCCCGCCGCTGCGCTGAGCGCAACCGGCGGCACCGACCGACGCGCGCCCCGCTTCGCATCCACCAGGCCAACCCATGATCAGCATCACCAACACCATCCAGGTCTCCAACCACGGCCCCTTCGTGCTGTTTGGCGGCATCAACGTGCTCGAGTCACGCGACCTGGCACTGCAGACCTGCGCCGAGTACGTGCGCGTGACGCAGCGCCTGGGCATTCCCTACGTGTTCAAGGCCAGCTTCGACAAGGCCAACCGCTCGTCGATCCACTCGTACCGCGGCCCGGGCCTGGAGGAAGGCCTGCGCATCTTCGAAGCCGTCAAGGCCGAGTTCGGCGTGCCGGTCATCACCGACGTGCACGAGCCCTGGCAGGCCCAGCCCGTGGCCGAGGTGGTGGACGTGCTGCAGCTGCCGGCCTTCCTCGCGCGCCAGACCGACCTGGTGACGGCGCTGGCCAAGACCGGCCGCCCCATCAACATCAAGAAGCCCCAGTTCCTGAGCCCCTCGCAGATGGCCAACATCGTCGACAAGTTCAAGGAGGCCGGCAACGAACAGCTGATCCTGTGCGACCGCGGCACCTGATTCGGCTACGACAACCTCGTGGTCGACATGCTGGGCTTCGGCGTCATGAAGAAGACTTGCGGCGATCTGCCGCTGATCTTCGACGTCACGCACGCCCTGCAGCAGCGCGACCCTGGCGGTGCGGCCTCGGGCGGACGGCGCCAGCAGATCGTGGAGCTGGCCCGCGCGGGCATGGCGACGGGACTGGCGGGCATCTTCCTGGAGGCGCATCCCGACCCCGACCAGGCGCTGTGCGATGGGCCGAGCGCCTTGCCGCTGGACAGGCTGGAGCCGTTCCTGGCGCAGCTCAAGGCGCTGGACGATCTCGTGAAGGGCTTCGCGCCGCTGCACATCGCCTGAAACCGGCGCTGCACGCTGCGCGGCCGGTTGCACGGAGCCCTGCCCTGCACGCCTGTGCCGGCACCGGACCGGCAAGCGCCGCGCGGAATCCCCCGCCTAGCTGCGCCGCCGGCGCAGCCCGGCAGCGCCTTGCAGCAGCTTGCGCAGCAGCGCCAGCACCTCGTCGGCCATCGGGTGCCTGAGCCAGAGCAGGCTGCCAAACCAGCACAGCACACCGAGCGTGCCGGCCACTGCGATCTGCAGCGCGCTGGATTGCTGGCCCTGGTGCTGGAGCAGGAACATGGCGACGGCCGGCAGCGCGACCGTCATGGGCACCAGCCCATAGCATTTGCGCACGCTGCGCCACAGCGCACGCATGCCGATGCCCAAGCGCGCGCGCAATGCCAGGGTGAAGATCACGCCCTCGGCCAGGTAGGCGATCCCGAGCAACATCACGACGGTTTCGAGCGGGACCAGCACCGAACTCAGCAACACCACCACGCGCGTGAACTCCGCCAGGACGCGGCAGCGCATCATCAGGCCCACATGGCCCGACGCCACCAGGGTCGAAGGCGCCAGCAACACCGGGGCCTGGCACATGAAGAAGATGCAGAGCATGGAGGCCAAGGGCGCCGACCGGGACCATTGCGCGCCGAACAGCAGTTCGATCAAGGGGCCGGACAGCAAGGCCAGCATGCCCGCAGCCGGCAGCACGATGGACAGGAACATCGCGCTGAACTGCAGGTACAGCCCCTTCAGGTCCTGCTTCTCGCGGTAGGCCTTCGCCAGCACCGGGCTGTAGACCGCGCTCACGATGCGCCACACCTGGCCGAGCGCCATGGAGATCACGCCATTGGCGCGGCTGAAGTAGGCGACGTCCGCAAAACCCAGCGTGCGCCCCATGATGAGGTCCGGTGCCGCCAGGCCGATCTCCGACGTGAACGTCGCGACGCTGTAGCGCGAGCCGAAGCGAAAGACGTCGCGCAGGCCTTTGGTGGTGGGCCAGTCGATCGCGCCGCGCGGGGAGATCACGACCAGGGCGGTCAACCCGGCGAGGTTG
>DATKFT010000722.1:0-16675 GCA_035544335.1 Pseudorhodoferax sp. | reverse complement strand
GAAGCTCGCGAGCACGGCCGTGCCGGGCCGCGCCGCGACCATCCTGTACGCACTGGGCTGGACCCAGCACTCCATCGGCGCGCAGATCCTGCGTTGCGGCGCCATGGTGCAGCTGCTGCTGGGCAACATCGGCGTCGCCGGCGGCGGCATGAACGCGCTGCGCGGGCACTCCAACATCCAGGGCCTCACGGACCTGGGCCTGTTGTCGGCCAGCCTGCCGGGCTACCTGACCATGCCGCGCGAGGCCGAGCAGGACTACCAGGGCTTCATCACGGCGCGCACGCAAAAGCCGCTGCGCCCCGGCCAGCTCAGCTACTGGCAGAACTACCCCAAGTTCCACGTGAGCCTCATGAAGGCCTGGTACGGGCCCAACGCCACGGCCGAGAACAACTGGGGCTACGACTACCTGCCCAAGCTCGACAAGGAGTACGACATGCTCCAGGTCTTCGAGCTCATGAACCAGGGCAAGGTCAACGGCTACCTGGCCCAGGGCTTCAACCCGCTGGCCGCGCTGGCCGACAAGAACCGCGTGCGCAACGGCCTGTCCAAGCTCAAGTTCCTGGTCGTCATGGACCCGCTGGCCACCGACACCTCGGAGTTCTGGAAGAACCACGGCGAGTTCAACGACGTGGACGAGAAGGCGATCGCCACCGAGGTGTTCCGCCTGCCCACGACCTGCTTCGCCGAGGACGAGGGCGAGGTCGTGAGCTCCTCGCGCGTGCTGCAGTGGCACTGGAAGGCGGCCGAGCCGCCGGGCCTGGCGCGCACCGACATCGCCATCATGTCCGACCTGTTCCTGCGCATGCGGGCGCTGTACGGCAAGGAAGGCGGCAAGTACCCCGACCCCATGCTCAAGCTGCACTGGCCCTATGCCCACGAGGGCGAGGCCACGGCGCGCGAGGTGGCCATGGAGCTCAACGGCAAGGCGCTCGTGGACCTGCCCGACCCGGCCGATCCCAGCAAGGTGCTGCGCAGGGCGGGCCAGCAGGTCGCCGGCTTCGGCGAGCTGCGCGACGATGGCAGCACCGCGAGCGGCTGCTGGATCTTCGCAGGCTCCTGGACCGAGGCCGGCAACCAGATGGCGCGGCGCGACAACTCCGACCCCACCCACATCGGCAACACGCTGAACTGGGCCTGGGCCTGGCCTGCGAACCGGCGCGTGCTGTACAACCGCGCGTCCTGCGACCCGAGCGGCAAGCCCTGGAACAAGCACCGCCAGCTCGTCAACTGGAACGGCAAGAGCTGGGTCGGGGCCGACGTGCCCGACTTCATCGCGACGTCCGCGCCCGAAGCCGGCGCCGGCCCGTTCATGATGAACCCCGAGGGTGTGGCGCGCTTCTTCTCGCGCAAGGGCCTCAACGAAGGGCCGTTCCCCGAGCACTACGAACCGTTCGACACGCCGCTGGGCTACAACCCCATGCACCCGAAGAACCCCAAGGCCACCTGCTCGCCAGCGGCCCGGGTGTTCAAGCCGATCTGGGACACCTTCGGCAAGCCCGAGGAGTTCCCGCACGTGGGCACCACCTACCGCATCACCGAGCACTTCCACTACTGGACGCGGCACGCTCTGCTCAATGCCATCGCGCAGCCCGAGCAGTTCGTGGAGATCGGCGAGGCGCTGGCCGCCTCGATCGGCATCCGGGCCGGCGACAAGGTCAAGGTCAGCTCCAAGCGCGGCTACATCAAGGCCGTGGCCGTCGTCACCAAGCGCATCAAGGCGCTGCAGATCGACGGCAAGACCATCCACCATGTCGGCATCCCGATCCACTGGGGGTTCAAGGGCGTCACCAAGCAGGGCTTCATCGCCAACACGCTGACGCCCTTCGTGGGCGACGGCAACACCAACACGCCCGAGTTCAAGACCTTCCTGGTCAAGGTCGAGAAGGTCTGAAGGAGCCGCCATGTCATTGCAATCCCTGGACATCAAGCGGCGCTCGGCCACCACCACACCCTCGCCCAGCGTGCGCGCGCCCGCCTCGGGCGAGGTCGCCAAGCTCATCGACGTCTCCAAGTGCATCGGCTGCAAGGCCTGCCAGACCGCCTGCTCGGAGTGGAACGACATCCGCGACGAGGTGGGCAGCAACCACGGCGTCTACGACAACCCGATGGACCTCACGGCCGACTCCTGGACCGTGATGCGCTTCACCGAGTACGAGAACGAGGAGAGCGGCAACCTGGAGTGGCTGATCCGCAAGGACGGCTGCATGCACTGCGAGGATCCCGGCTGCCTGAAGGCCTGCCCCTCGCCGGGCGCCATCGTGCAGTACACCAACGGCATCGTGGACTTCCACGAAGAGGCCTGCATCGGCTGCGGCTACTGCATCACGGGCTGCCCGTTCAACGTGCCGCGCATCTCGCAGAAGGACAAGAAGGCCTACAAGTGCACGCTGTGCTCGGACCGCGTCGCGGTCGGCCAGGAACCCGCCTGCGTGAAGACCTGCCCCACGGGCGCCATCATGTTCGGCACCAAGAAAGCCATGCAGGACCAGGCCGCCGAGCGCATCGTGGACCTCAAGGAGCGCGGCTTCGCACATGCGGGCCTGTACGACCCGGCCGGGGTGGGCGGCACGCACGTGATGTACGTGCTGCACCATGCCGACAAGCCCTCGCTGTACGCCGGCCTGCCCAACGCGCCCAAGGTGAGTCCGATGGTGGTGGTCTGGAAGGGCCTGGCCAAGCCGCTGGCGCTGGCCGGCGTGGCGCTGACCGCGCTCGCGGGCTTCTTCCACTACACGCGCGTGGGCCCCAACGAGACCAGCGACGAGGAAGAGCGCGAAGCCGACGCCCATGCGCTGGCACGGCGCGAGGACGCCGGCGTGGCGCCCCCGGCCAGCGCCCATTCGCAGGAGGTGCACCATGAGCAAGGCTGAGCAGGCTGCGCATGCCGACTTCGCGACCGACGCCCAAGGGCGCCCGGCCATCCAGCGCTACACGCCCAACGAGCGCAGCAACCACTGGATCACCGCCATCACCTTCGTGCTGCTGGCGCTGTCGGGGCTGGCGCTGTTCCACCCGGCCATGAACTGGCTGACCTTCGTGCTCGGCGGCGGGCCGTGGACGCGCATCCTGCATCCCTTCATCGGGGTCGTGATGTTCGTCTCCTTCATGGGCCTGGTGCTGCGCTTTTGGCACCACAACTTTCTGGAGCCCAATGACCGCCAATGGATGAAGCAGATCGGCGACGTGCTGCAGAACCGCGAGGAGAAGCTGCCGCCCATCGGCAAGTACAACGCGGGCCAGAAGATGCTGTTCTGGGCCCTGCTGGCCAGCATGATCGGCCTGCTGCTCACGGGGATCGTGATGTGGCGTGCCTACTTCAGCCACTTCTTCCCGATCGACGTGATCCGCTGGGCCTCGCTGCTGCACGCCTTCTTCGGCTTCGTGATCATCTGCGCCATCATCGTGCACATCTACGCGGCGATCTGGATCAAGGGCTCGATCAAGGCCATGACCCGCGGCACCGTGAGCTATGCCTGGGCGCGCAAGCACCACCCGCTGTGGCACGACGAGGTCGTGGCCTACGAGCGCGCCAAGGCGCGCCCGGACAACCGCTGAGAAGCTAGCCTTGCAACGCATCCTGCAACCGGGCGAGATCGAGGCACTGGACCGCACGCGCCTGCCGCGCATGCGCATGCCCCAGCCCGACAGCCTGTTCACCGACCGTGCCGCGCGGCTGCGCCAGCTGGCCGATGGCAACCCGATCGCCGACTACCTGCGCTTCGTGGCGCGGCTGGTCGATGCGCAGCGTGCGCTGGCGCGCCAGTTCGCCGCCGACACCACGCACGCGGCCGAGACGCTGGACGCCCAGGCCATCGCCCAGGCGCAGCGCCATGCGATGCCGCTGCTGCCGGCGGCAGACCACCTGCCGGCCGCCTGGCCCCAGGCCTTGTCGGGCATCCTCGCGGCGGTCGACGCCGCCGCCGAAACGCCGGCGCCGCTGCGCGAGGCGGTCGCGCGCCTGCGCGCGCTGCCCGCCCTGGACCAGGAAGACCTGCTGCAGCAGGCCCTGTCCGGTACGCTGGACCCCGGCGACGCTGCGCTGGCGCCGCTGCTGATGGCGGCGCTGCAGGTCATCTACACGCTGCGCGCCAGCCGCATCCCCGCGTCCGAGGTGCCCTACACGATTCCCGCCACCGTCTGCCCGGTCTGTGCCTCGGCACCGGTCGCCAGCGTGCAGCGGCTGGGCGTGGAGCCCTCGGGTCTGCGCTTTGCGCACTGCGGCCTGTGCGCCACCGAATGGCACATGGTGCGCGTCAAGTGCACGCACTGCGAATCGACCGAAGGCGTGCGCTACCAGGGCGTGGACGGTGCCAATGGCCCCAGTGGCGCCGTGCTGGCGGAAACCTGCGACGCCTGCGGCAATTACCGCAAGCTGGCCAACCAGGAGAAGGACCCGCTGGCCGAGCCGCTGGCCGACGACCTGGCCAGCATCGTGCTGGACCTGCTCATGGGTGAGACCGGGTTCGCGCGCGCCAGCGCCAACCCGCTGCTGGCCCTGGGTTGAGGGCGCGGCACTGCCGCGCCAGCCCGGCCAGCCCCACCCGCCGGCCGGCGCAGGCGGGACCTCCGGCGGGCCGCCTGCCGCCCCCCCTGCCGCCCCTGCGCATCCCATCCCCCCGTCCCGTGCACCGGCATGCCACGGGCGGTTTGACGCTCCCCGGAGCGCATCGCATACTGGTTCGGCAGCGCCACCATCCTAACCATGCGAAGTGGACCAACGGAGCGGGTCCGCCGAGTCAGAGGGCGCTGGCACGCTCCATCTGCCTTGCAAAGGACTGCGCCATGACCGGAACCAGCTTCCGACACCTCGCCACCCATCCCCTGGCCACCAGCGCCCTGCTGGCCCGGCCCGCGCCAGGCAGACCGGTCACGCTGCAGTCGCCCGCGCTGGATGTCATGACGGACTTCACGCAGATCCAGCCCGTCGGCGTCGCCCCCGATGCCAGCCTGTTCGCCGCCAACGAGGCCATGATCGCCCACGGCGTGCGCCTGCTGCTCGTGACCGAACGCGACCACCTGCTGGGCATCATCAGCACGCAGGACACGCTGGGCGAGCGCCCCTTGCAGCTGCGCCACCAGGGCAAGGGCACGGTGTTCGACCTCAGCGTGGCCGACCTCATGCACCCGCTGTCCAACCTGCCCATCCTGCAGATGGCCGACGTGCGGCACGCCAACGTGGGCGACATGGTGGCCACCTTCCAGCACCTGGGCCGCCAGCACCTGCTGGCCGCCGAACACCAGAGCGGCCAGCCCCTGAGCATCCGCGGCATCTTCTCGGTCACGCAGCTGAGCCGCCAGCTCGGGGTGCCCGTGGAAACCTTCGAGCGGGCCCAGACCTTCGCCCAGATCGAGGCCGCACTGGGCGGCTGACGCCAGGGCCCGGGGGGCCTTCAGCGGCCGACCGCGCTGGCGATGGTCGCCACGAGCTCGGCCGGCTCCACGGGCTTGCCCACGTGCGCACGAAAGCCGGCCCGCAGCGCGCGCACGCGGTCCTCGGCGCGCGCAAAGGCCGTCAGCGCGATCGCGGGCAGGTCGCCGCCCTGGTCCGCGCCCAGTGCGCGCACGCGGCGCAGCAGCTCGTAGCCGTCCATGCCCGGCATGCCGATGTCGGAGACCAGCACCTGCGGCCGGCCCTGGACCACGGCCTGCACGGCCGCCTCGGCCCCGTCTGCCACCTGCACCAGCGCGCCGGCGTCCACCAGCATGCGTTCGAGCAGGTCGCGCGCGTCGGCCTCGTCGTCCACCACGAGCACGCGCAGCCCGGCCAGCTCCGTGCTGGGCGCCGCCAGCGCCATGAACTCCGGCAGCTGCGCCACGGCCACGCCGGCCTGCAGCGGCAGCCGCACCGTGAAGATGCTGCCCTGGCCTTCGCCGGCACTGCTGGCCTGCACGCTGCCGCCATGCAGCGCCACGAGCTGGCGCACGATGGCCAGGCCCAGCCCCAGGCCGCCGAAGCGCCGCGTGATCGACCCATCGGCCTGGCGGAAGCGGTCGAAGAGGTGCGGCAGGAAGGTCGCCGGAATGCCGATGCCGGTGTCCTGCACGGTGATCTGCAGCACCTCGTCGACCGCTGCCTGCCGCACCGTCACCACGCCACCGCGCGGCGTGAACTTGACCGCGTTGGCCACGAGGTTCCAGACGATCTGCTGCAGCCGGACCGGATCGGCCGCGACCACGCCGACCGCCGGGTCGAGCGCGGTTGCGATGCGCACGCCGCTGGCGTCGGCCGCCGGCCGCACGGTCTCGATCGCCGCTTCGATGCAGTCATGCGGCACGGTGGCGCGCAGCTCCAGCTGCAGCTTGCCCGAGACGATGCGGCTCATGTCCAGCAGGTCGTCGACGAGCTGGCTCTGCGCGCGCGCATTGCGCTCGATCACGTTGATGCCCTTGGCCAGGTCGCCGGCCGCGTCGGGGTAGCGCCGGCGCAGGATGTGGACCCAGCCCAGGATGGCCGACAGCGGTGTGCGCAGCTCGTGCGACAGCGTGGCCAGGAACTCGTCCTTGAGCGCACTGGCACGCTGCACGTCGGCGTAGAGCCTGGCGTTGTCGATCGCGATGCCGGCCTGGCCCGCGATGCCCACCGCCAGCCGCTCGGCGCGCATGTCGAAGCGGCCCGGCGCGGGGTGGCCGAAGAACAGCCCGCCGAAGACCTGGCCGGTGCGCGAGACCACCGGCACGGCCAGGTAGCTCTTGACCGGCAGGTGGCCGGCCGGCATGCCATGGTGCGGCGCCCACTGGCCATAGCGCGGATCGGCCGTGATGTCGTCGCTGCGGATCGGCGCGCCGCCCCGGAACGTGGGGCCGAACAACGCCGTGGGCCGCGGATGGCCCATCTTCTCGAAGGCCTCGCGCGGCGCACCCGACAGCGCGTAGAGCAGGTAGGCCTCGCCCTGCTCGTCCGTGCCGTTGTAGAAGAAGGCGCCGAACTTGGCGCCGGTCAGCTGCGTGGCGGCATCGGTCACGCGCTGCAGCAGCGCGTCCAGGTCCAGCTCGGCCGCCAGGGCGGCGCCGGTCTGGTTCAGCAGCTCCAGCGTCTGCGCCTCGTTGCGCGTGCGCTCCTCGGCCGCGCGCCGGGCCGTGACATCGCGCGCCACGCCGATCATGCCGCTCCAGCTGCCGTCCGCCGCGAAGGTGGGCTTGCCCTGCACGGCGATCCAGCGCATGGGCTCACCCGCGCCCCTGCCGCCCACGCGGTATTCGATGTCGTAGAGCCCGTTGCGCTCGGCTGCCGCCTGGGCCGCGAGCCGGGCCCGCTCGCGGTCGTCCGGGTGCAGCAGGCGGCGCATGAGGGTGCGCGTGGTCTGCACCTCGGCCGGCAGCCCGTACAGCTGCGCGGCCCGGGGGCTCAGGGTCATGCGGTCGGTCGCGGCGTCCCAGCTCCAGTCGCCGAGTTCGGCCGCGTCCAGCGCCAGGCTCAGCCGCTGGTTCGCGTCGCGCAGCGCCAGTTCGGCGCGCAGCCGCTCCAGCGACTCCCAGCAGCGCGCGACCACGGTCTGCACCAGCGCCACCTCGTCGGGCCGCCAGTGGCGCGGCCTGTCCTGGTGCACGGCCATGGCGGCCACGAAACGGCCACCACGGTGCAGCGGCAGGCAGATCACCGACTGGATGCGCGTGGCGCGGTAGGCCGACAGCTCGCTGCCGGCCGTGCGCGGGTCGCGGTCCACGTCGTCGTTGACGAAGGGACGGTCGGCGCGCATGAGGTCGCGCACCACAGTGCCGAAGGCCGAGAACGCGTAGCGGCCCACGATGCTGGCCACGCCCTGGGTGTAGTCGCCCAGCACCTCGAAGTGGTCCTGGTCGGCGTCCACATGCGCATAGGCGCAGCGGTTCACGCCCAATTGCTGGCCCAGCATGCGCGCCGTGAGCGTCATGACCTCGGCCGGCGTGTCGGCGACCTTGGTCAGCTCGGCCAGCGCATCGAGGAAACGCAGGCGCTCTTCGCCCGGGCTGATGGGTGTGGAATCGGACATGGCGGTGCGCGTGTACACCGGCCATTGTGAGCGAACTGCTGCAGCCGGGCGGCGGGGGCAACTACGGATGTGGTGCGAGCGCCACCCAGGCGCCATCGCGCGCGTGGCTTTGCAGCACGGCGGCGATGAAGCGGTGGCCGTCCACGCCGTCCTGCACGGTCGCCACCTGCAGCGCCAGCGGATCGGCAGGCCGGCCTTCGATGCGCGCGAGGATCAGTGCAGCCGCATCGCGGTAGACCTGGGCGAAGGCCTCCAGGTAGCCCTCGGGATGCCCGGCCGGCACGCGCGTGGCCTGGCGCGCGGCCGCGCTGTCCACGCGCCCGCGCGTGAGCCGCTGGGCCGCACCGCCCAGCGGCGTGAACCACAGCTCGTTGGGCTGCTCCTGGTCGAACGCGATCGAGGCCTCGGTGCCGAACACGCGCAGGCGCAGCGCGTTCTCGCAGCCGGCCGCGACTTGGCTGGCCCAGAGCAGGCCGCGCGCGCCATTGGCGTAGCGCAGCATCATCTGCACATGGTCGTCGAGCACGCGGCCGGGCACGAAGCTGGTCAGCTCGGCGG
Source organism: Pseudorhodoferax sp. (assembly GCA_035544335.1). GTDB lineage: Bacteria > Pseudomonadota > Gammaproteobacteria > Burkholderiales > Burkholderiaceae_C > Pseudorhodoferax. The sequence continues at coordinate 8,147 of DATKFT010000722.1, read as the reverse complement.
CGAGCTGGCGGGGCACCATGCCGGTCACGAACGCGGCCAGCTGCCAGGCGTGCGTGCCGATGTCGCCCAGGCAGCCGGCCGGGCCGGCCTGGGTGGGATCGTTGCGCCAGACGGCCTGCTTGTTGCCGCTGCGCTCCTCGGGCCGGGCCAGCCAGTCCTGCTGGTACTCGGCCTGCACCAGCCGGATGCTGCCCAGCGCGCCGCTGTGCACGAGGTGGCGCGCATGGCGCACCATGGGGTAGCCCGTGTAGGCGTGGGCCAGCGCGAACACGCGGTCGTGCGTGCGCGCCAGGCGTGCGAGCTCCTCGCCTTCGGCCAGCGACACCGCGAGCGGCTTGTCGCAAATGACATGCAGGCCCGCTTCCAGTGCGGCCGCGGCCATGGGTGCATGCAGGTGGTTGGGCGTGACGATGGCCACGACCTCGGCGCCGTCGGGCCGTACCGCCTCGGCGCGGATCAGCTCCCGCCAGTCGGCGTAGCTGCGCCCGGGCGGCAGGTGGATGGCCGCCGCGCTGGCCGCCGCGCGTGCGGGGTCCGACGACAGCGCGGCCGCCACGAGTTCGTAGCCGTCGTCCAGCCGCGCGGCGATGCGGTGCACGGCACCGATGAAGGCGCCCTCGCCGCCCCCCAGCATGGCCAGGCGCAATCTGCGTGTCATGCGCGCTCTCCCAGTCCCAGCAGGCCGCGCACGGCCGCGCGGTCCACGCCGCTGCCCGCGAAATCGTCGAAGGCCCGGTCAGCCACGCGGATGATGTGGCGGCGGATGAACTCCGCGCCCTCGCGCGCACCGTCTTCCGGGTGCTTGAGCGCGCACTCCCACTCCAGCACGGCCCAGCCCGCGAAGTCGTGTTGCGCGAGCTTGGAGAAGATCGCGCCGAAGTCGACCTGCCCGTCGCCCAGCGAGCGGAAGCGCCCGGCCCGCTCGGCCCAGCCGCTGTAGCCGCCGTAGACGCCTTGCCGGCCATCGGGCCGGAACTCGGCGTCCTTGACATGGAAGGCCTTGATGCGCGCGTGGTAGATGTCGATGAAGGCCAGGTAGTCGAGCTGCTGCAGCACGAAGTGGCTGGGGTCGTACAGGATGTTGGCGCGCGCATGGTGGCCCACGGCCTCGAGGAAGCGCTCGAACGTCACACCGTCGTGCAGGTCCTCGCCCGGGTGCAGCTCGAAGGCCGCGTCCACGCCGTGCGCGTCGAGCTGGTCGAGGATGGGCCGCCAGCGCCGCGCGAGTTCGGCGAAGGCCTCTTCCACGAGCCCGGCCGGCCGCTGCGGCCAGGGGTAGAGGTAGGGCCAGGCCAGCGCGCCCGAGAAGGTCGCCGTGGCCGTGAGACCCAGGCGCGCGCTGGCCTGCGCGGCCAGCTGCATCTGGGCGATGGCCCACTCGGTGCGCGCGGCCGGCTTGCCGCGCACGGCCTCGGGCGCGAAGCCGTCGAACAGGCTGTCGTAGGCCGGGTGCACGGCCACGAGCTGACCCTGCAGGTGCGTGGACAGCTCGGTGATCGCCAGGCCATGGGCGGCCAGCGTGCCCGTCACCTCGTCGCAATAGGTCTGGCTGGCCGCCGCCTTTTCCAGGTCGAGGATGTGCGGTGCGGTCGGCAGCTGCACACCCTCGTAGCCCAGGCTTTTGGCCCAGGCGCCCAGGTGGTCCAGCGTGTCGAACGGCGGCGCATCGCCCAGGAACTGGGCGAGGAAGATGGCGGGGCCCTTCAGCGTGCGCATGTCAGAAGGGGCTATCCGGGTGGTAGAAGTCCTTGGCGTTGTCCTTCGTGATCAGCACCGAGGGAATGATGGTCGTCGCGGGCAGCTTCTCGCCCTTCAGGCGCGCCTCGGCCGTGAGCTTGATCGCGTCGTAGATGAACTTGGGCGAGTAGCTCACGTCGGCGTCGATGCGCTTGTCCTTGCCGTCCAGGATGGTCTTGACCATGCCCTTGGCACCGGCGCCGCCGAAGATGATCTTGATGTCGTCGCGCTTGGCCTGGTCGATGGCCTTGAGCACGCCGACCGCCATGTCGTCGTCGGCGGCCCAGATCGCGTCGATCTGCTTGAAGCGCGTGAGGTAGTCCTGCGTGACCTTGAAGGCGTCGTCGCGGTTCCAGTTCGCGTACTTGGCGTCCAGGAGCTTGATGTCGGGGTGGTTCTTGAGCACGGCGTTGAAGGCGTCCATGCGCTCGTTGTCCAGCGTGGTCGCGATGCCGCGCAGCGCCACCACATTGCCCTTGCCGCCGAGTTTCTTGGCGATGTATTCGGCCGGAATGCGGCCGAAGGCCGTGTTGTCGCCGGCCACGTAGGCGTCCTGCGCGCTGGTGTCCGTGAGGCCACGGTCGACCACGGTCACGTAGGCGCCCTTGGCCTTGACCTGCGCGACCGGCTTGGTCAGCGCGGCCGACTCGAACGGGAACACCACGAGCGCATTGATCTTGGACACCGAGGACAGGTCCTGCAGCTGGTTGGCCTGCTCGGGCGCGTTGGCTGCTGTCTTGATCGTGATCTTGAGGCCCTTGTGCTGCTTCTCCAGGTCCTTCTTGGCCTGGTTGGCCCAGTAGTTGATGCCGCCCATGAAGCTGTGCGTGGCGGCCGGGATGGACACGCCCACGTGCACCGGATCGGCGGCCAGGGCGGGCAGAGCGAAGCTGGCGGCGGCGAGCGCCGTGAGGGTCAGGCGTCTGGAAATCATGCGGAGTCTCCTTGGGATCGTTGCTGGCACAAAACTCACCTTCTCCCGCGCTGCAGGAACGCGACGACGATGATCACGAAACCCTGCACCGCCGCGTTCAGGTACACGCTGATGATGCTGGTCAGGTTCAGGATGTTGCTGATGACCGAGAGCAGCACGGCGCCGACCACGGTGCCCGTGATGCTGCCGGCGCCGCCCTTGAGCGCGGTGCCGCCCACGATCACGGCGGCGATCGCCTCAAGCTCCCAGAGCAGGCCCGTGGTCGGCGAGGCCGAGCCCAGCCGCGGCACGTAGAGCAAGGTGGCGATGCCCACGCAGATGCCCAGCAGCATGTAGGTCTGGATCTTCACGCGGTCCACCGCCACGGCCGCGTAGCGCGCGACCTGCTCGTTGGAGCCGATGGCCTGCACGTAGCGGCCGTAGGCCGTGCGGTTCAGCACCAGGCCACCGGCCAGCGCCACCAGCCCGAAGATCCACACCGGCACCGGGATGCCCAGCAGGCTGCCGTAGTAGACCGGCGCATAGAGGTCCGAGAGCTCGTTGTCCAGCGTGATCGCGCCGCCGTCCGCCGCCCAGGTCAGGTAGGCGCGGAAGATGCCCAGCGTTCCGAGCGTCACGATGAAGGGCTCGATGCGGCCCTTGGTGATCAGCAGCCCGTGCGCGAGGCCGAAGGCCGCACCCAGCACGATGGACAGCCCGGCCCCCAGCACCACGGCGAGCAGCGGCGAACCCGTGAGCGGCCCCATCGCGTTGATGAACAGGATCACGCAGCCCGCGATCAGCGCGGCCATCGATCCCACCGACAGGTCGATGCCGCCCGAGATGATCACGAAGCACATGCCCACCGCGATGATGCCGATGAAGGCCGTGCGCGTGAGCAGGTTCATCGCGTTGTCCGCGGTCGCGAAGTCGCTGTTGAGCAGCGTGCCGGCGATGCACAGCAGCACCAGGCCCAAGACCGGGCCCCAGCCGTGCAGCTTGAAGGCGGAGCGTCGGGTCGGTTCAGGCTGGGACATGCGTTTTCTCCGCCACGCCGGTGGCGTGGGCGATCAGGGTTTCTTCGGTCAGGCCGTCGGCATCCAGCGTGGCCACCAGCCGGCCCGCGCGCACCACGGCCACGCGGTGCGCCAGGCCGATCAGCTCCATGAGTTCGGACGAGACCACGAGCACCGCCAGGCCCTGGCGCGCCAGGCGCTGCACGAGTTCGTAGATCTCGCGCTTGGCGCCCACGTCCACGCCACGCGTGGGCTCGTCCAGCACCACGATGCGCGGGTCCGGGTGCAGCACGCGCGCGAGCGCCAGCTTTTGCTGGTTGCCGCCCGACAGCGCCGAGGCCGGCACATCGAGCGAGCCCGTGCGGATGCCGAAGTCGCGCTGCGCCTGCTCGAGTGCACGACGCTCGGCGGCCGGGTCGAGCCAGGGCCTGGCGTAGCGCTGCAGCGCCATCAGCGTGAGGTTCTCGCGCAGGCCCATGTGCACATGCAGGCCGCGGCCCTTGCGGTCTTCGCTGAGGTAGGTCAGGCCCGCATCGGCGGCGGCGCGCGGGTTCTTGAACCCGCCCCCGCCCGGCAGCGCCTGGCCGTGCAGCCAGACACGGCCGTGGGCCGGGCGCAGGCCCAGCAGGCCCTCGAACAGCTCGGTGCGGCCGGCGCCGACCAGGCCCGCGAAGCCCAGGATCTCGCCCGGGCGCACCTCGAAGTCCCAGCCCTCGGCCCAGCCCGGCACCGACAGGCCTTCGACGCGCAGCGCCGCAGCGCCGTCCAGCGGCCGCGGATCGCGCACCGGATACAGGTCGGCGATCTCGCGGCCCACCATGAGCCTGGCCATGGCATGGCGCGTGAGGCCCTGCGTGGCCTGCTGCGTGACGAACTGGCCGTCGCGCATCACGACCACCTCGTCGGTCACGCGCTCGACCTCATCGAGCTTGTGCGAGATGTAGACCACGGTCACGCCGTCGGCACGCAGCTGCGCGATCAGCGCGAACAGGCGTTCGGTCTCGGCCGCCGTCAGCGTGGCCGTGGGCTCGTCCATGATGAGCAGCCGCGCGCGGCGCGCCACGGCCTTGGCGATCTCCACGAGCTGCTTCTCGGCCACGATGAGCTCGCGCACGCGCCGGTCCGGCGGCACCGCGAGGCCCACCTGGGCCAGCGCGGCGCGCGTGGCGCTGTGCATCGCGGCATCGTCCAGGAACAGGCCGCGCTTCTTCTCGTGGCCCAGGAAGATGTTCTGCGCCACCGTGAGGTCGTCCGCGAGGTTGAACTCCTGGTGGATCAGCACGATGCCCAGTGCCTCGGCATCGCGCGGGCCTTTGAACGCGCAGTCCTGCCCGTTCACGCGGAGCAGGCCGGAGGTCGGGGCCTCGTAGCCGGACAGGATCTTCATGAGCGTGGACTTGCCGGCGCCGTTCTCGCCGAGCAGGCCGACCACGCGGCCCGGTTGCAGGCTGAACGAGATGCCGTGCAGCACCTCGACGGGGCCGAAAGACTTGCGGATCGCGTCGAATTCGACGCCGACGCTGTTGCTCATGGCACCACACCTCTCACCCGCAACGTCTCGCTCATGGCCAAGGCTCCCGCCCCCACGACTCCACCCTGCGCCCCCAGCGGCGCGTACTGCACCTCCAGCTGCCGCGTCGACAACGCCAGCGAGCGCTGGTAGACGCTCTGCCGCACCGCAGCCAGGAACAGCGGCCCGATCTGCGTGATGCCGCCGCCCAGCAGCACATGCGAGGGGTTGAAGAAGTTCACCACCGAGGCCAGCATCTGCCCGATCAAATGGCCAGCGTGCTGGATGATGCGGTTGGCTGCGGCATCGCCCGCGCGGCTGGCGGCGCCCACGTCCTCGGTGCAGAGGCTGCCGCGCTCGGCCAGCGCCGCGGCCAAGGGCGGGCTCTCGCCGGCCTCGGCGGCCTCGGTCGCCATGCGCACGATGGCCGGGCCGGCGGCCATGGCCTCCACGCAGCCGCGGTTGCCGCAGTGGCAGCGTGTGCCTTCGTTGTCCACGCAGATGTGGCCCACATCGCCGGCCGAGCCGCTGGCACCGCGGTACACGCTGCCGTGGCAGACGATGCCACAGCCGATGCCGGTGCCGATCTTGACCACGATGAAGTTGGGCAGCGCGCGCTTCAGGCGCCACAGCTCGCCCAGCGCCATGAGGTTCACGTCGTTGTCCACGAACACGGGGGCGCGGTAGTCGTCGCGCAGGAAGTCGCGGATGGAGAAACGGTCCCAGTCGGGCATCAGCGGCGGGCTCACGAGTTGGCCAGCCTCGAAGTTGACCGGGCCCGGCACGCCCACGCCGATGCCCAGCACCTGCTCGGCCTTGCCACCGCTGCGCGCCAGCAGTTCACGCATCAGCGCGGCGGCACGCGCCAGAACCACGCCCGGGCCCTGGCGGCGCACGTCGATGTCTTCGCTGTGCTGGACCAGCAGCGTGAGGTCCGGGTGCAGCACGGCCACGGTCAGGCTGGTCACGCCGATGTCCACGCCCAGCAGCAGACCCAGGCCATGGTGCAGCCGCAGCGTCTCGGCAGGCCGGCCGCCCCGAGAGGCCTGGGTACCAGCCTCTTCGAGCAGGCCCTGGTCGATCAACCCGGCAATGAGCGCCTTGCCTTTGCTCGGCGAGAAACCCAGCGGCGCGGCCAGCGCATGGCGCGAACTGCCGGGCGACCAGAAGGCCGCGTCGAGCACGCGCATTTCGTCCGCAGTGGGGGCTTGCCAGGGCGTCACGCCGCTTGTCTCCTGCTGTTGTCGTCGTTCCAGGCCGAACGCAGTCGCATGCTAGGGCGATGGCTTTGGCTTCACAAGACCCAAGTTAGGACAAATCTGGGCCGAAGTCAGACCAGACACCGTGGTGCCGGAAAGTCGATCACGCTGCGGATGATTTCCCGCATCTCCGTGATCAGTGGCCGCGCATCGTCGCGCCGCCACTGCACGGTGTAGGTCAAGGGCGCCAGCGCGCCGCCGCCCGACAGGATGCGCAGCACGCCGCGCGCCTGCAGCGCCTCGGCCCAGCCCTGGGGCATGTAGGTGAAGCCCAGGCCCTCGGCCACCATGCCGACCACGGCGCCCCAGCTGTTGCAGCTGAGCCGGCGTTCCACGGCCAGACCCTGGCGGCTCAGCCAGTCGTCCAGCGTGCGTGTTGCGCCGGAGCCCACGGGCAGCGCGATCAGCAACTGTTCGCGCACCAGCCGCTGGGGCTGGTCGGTGCCGGCGCGCGCAAGAAAGGCCTCGCTGGCGGCCCAGACGAAGCGCACCTGCGCCACCTGCTCGAAAGCCAGGCTGCTGCGCGACGAGGGGCCGGCGATCACCACGCAATCGAGCTCGCCATCGACGATGCGCTGCTCCAGCACCTGGCCGATGTCGGCGTAGGGCTCCAGCTGCAGCGCCGGGTGCAGTTCGGCCACCTTCTGCACGAGCTTGGGCAGCCAGGTCAGGCCGCTCAGTTCGCCGAATCCGAGGCGGCAGCGCCCTTGCAGGCCCACGCTGCGGCCCGTGGACTGCTGCAGCTGTGCGGCGTCGTGCAGCAGCGTGCGGATGCGCGGCAGCAACTGCTCGCCCTGCGGTGTGAGCTCGGCCGCCCGGCCGCTGCGGTCGAACAGCTGCACGCCCAGCGAGGCCTCCAGCTCGGCGATGCGCTTGGAGAGGGAGGACACCGACAGGTGCACGCGCTCGGCCGCGACCGAGAAGTTCAGGCAGGTGGCGGCCCAGTAGAAGGCTTCGAGTTGCTTGAGCGTCATGGCCTTATTTTCCAAAAAGCGAAATGACACTGCCGCTTTTTTTCGCTTTTCTTTCACGGTGGCGCTGGGCACCATGGCCGCCCCATGCCAGTCCCCTCCCCCACCCTGCCCCGGACCTGCCGCCAGGTGCTGTCGCTGGACGACTTCGAGCCGCTGGCCAGGCGCCACCTGCCGCGGCCCATCCACGCCTACATCAGCGGCGCCGTGGAAGACAACCGCGCGCTGGCCCAGAACCGCCAGGCCTTCGCCGATCTGGCCTTTCGCCCGCGCGTGCTGGCCGGCGTGGCGCAGCGCGACCTGGGCTTCGAACTGTTCGGCCGCCGCTATGCCGCGCCGATCGGTCTGGCGCCCATGGGCATCTGCGCGCTGTCGGCCTACCGCGGCGACGTGGTGCTGGCCAGTGCCGCGCAAGACGCCAATGTGCCGGCCATCATGAGCGGCTCCTCGCTGATCCGGTTGGAGGAGGTCATGGCCGCCGCGCCACAGACCTGGTTCCAGGCCTACCTGCCGGGCGAGATGGCGCAGATCGACGGCCTGCTCGACCGCGTGCGGGCAGCCGGCGTGCAGACCCTGGTCATCACGGTGGACACGCCCGTCGCGGCCAACCGCGAGAACAACGTGCGCGCAGGCTTTTCCACGCCGCTCAAGCCCAGCCTGTCGCTGGCCTGGCAGGGCATCGGCCACCCGCGCTGGCTGCTGGGCACCTTCCTCAAGACGCTTGTGCGCCATGGCATGCCG
>DATKFT010000721.1:0-2905 GCA_035544335.1 Pseudorhodoferax sp. | reverse complement strand
GTGCCAGTGCTTGCCGCCGATCATGATGAAACGCAGCTGGTGGGTGATCTTCGCGGCCGGCATCAGGTGCGGCGGCAGATCGGCGGCGGGTGGGTCGATCAGCTCCGGAAGGGTGGCGAAGACGGTCTTCACCACCAGGTCAGTGTTTCTGTCCGTCCCTGGCGCCGCAGCGCAAGGGAACATCGAAGGACACGGGGCACCACCCCCGTTCATGCAAGAACTTCCAACTGGTCGCCGGCGTTGCATTTCGCTGTGGCGCCGCGCGGTGAGCCTGCTGGCACGTCAATGCGCGGAGACCGTTCACCCGAGGTCCAAGGGATGTGCATGTCACATGGGTTGATCCATGACGCAGGATCGAGCGGGCAGCGGTCGGTCCAGCCGAACGCATGCGCATCGGATGCCGCAGGGGCACCGGGATCTGAGGGGCACAAGGCCTATGACTTCACGCCGTCAAGCGAAGGTGGAGCCCATCACTTCGGGCTGTCACTTTGCGAAAGCGCTTGGAAGCCAAGCGCGGCGCGGATTTACCGCGTCGTCACGGTCAGCAAGCTTCCAGTGACGACGCGAGGTCGCTGCGATGCTCAGGGGCGTCGCAACACACGAGCGCCATCGGGTGGCGCAAGATGCCGTCGCGCGGGCCACGACGACGCGATAGGCGGCGGATGCCGCAGGGATGTGTACGCGCGGATGCGATCCGCGCGGTCGCCGAGCCGCTCAGTGGCGAACTCGGCATCTCCAGCCGGCGCGGGCGCACGGCAATTTCATCTACAAGGGCAGGTAACGACTGCGACGGCTGCGGCGACCAGAGGACGCCTGTATGTGCAGCTAAGGGGAGCTTGCACTATGGACCAGGCTGCTTCGAAGTCAATGGCCAATGGCGAAAGCTCTCCAATTTAGGCCGCGTTTCGCGTGCGTGGTCCGATGGCCGGTCCGAAGGAGTTGTCATCTTGCCAGCGCGGGTCCCGCCACATGAGAGGCTGCTGAGTTCGGCGGACATGGACAGTGTTTCGAGCACGCTGCACGCACAGATCGGTCTACATGGATGGTCTCAGGCACGGGATAAAGCTTGGTCCGCCAAGCCGTTGGCCACCAACAGGAAGGGGCAAGTTGAATCAACAACTGGACGAGCTGCAACACGCACTCGTCGCTGAAAATGCGTTCGCTTCGGGAGTTCAGGCAGCAGCAGGCCGCAGGGGCTGAACGGGCGCTTTATTGCGAATAGGGCGGGGCCGGGAATACGGGGGCAACATCACGAGCTGGCCACGACACAATCTGCAGCTCAATTTTTCAACTTCGACGCCCCTTGGTTACAGAAACTGCATCGCCCTCGACCCCTCCCACGACACGAAAGTGGATGAGTTGGGCCGGTGTGGCCCAGATAGTCGCGGCGCTGATGGCAATGGGAGGCGTGTGCTTGCACCTGATGGGGGCCACTTACAACGCCGCATACTACGAACGCTGGGGCGTCGACGTGGCGTTCTTTCCACTGCCGACCGACGCCACCCTTGTTCTAGGGTACCAAGCCCTCCTGAACGGCCTGGCGGAGGGCGCGTTGGCTTTGTACGTGGAGTACCGCACCTGGCTGGTCGCGTACGGAGGATTCTTGGCGCTCGCATTGGGCATGGGCTTGTGGATCGGATTGCGCCAACTGCGAGGAGAAGCCGTGTGGTCACCTAGCACGCGATGGCGCAGAGCTGCCCAACTGGGAACCCCACTGCTGGCCGCGTTCGCGATCCCATCGCTCGTCGTCCCTTATGCAGGTTTGCTTGCCGTGTTCGCCCTGGCGCTGCCGATGTCCACGGCCGAGAAGTACGCCCAACAGCAGGTCGACTCTCGCCTCGCCGCGTACCAGAAGGGTTGTAGCCATTCGGCCACGCCCCCGTGCACCACCGCGAGCCGAATCGGGGAAGCCAAGGTCACAGGTTTCCTTGTGGGGGCGTCTTCGTCACACATCGCTGTGTACGACCCCGCTGAGCACAAGGTGGTCACGCTGGAGCGTGCGGGGTTGGTGCTGTCGGTAGACCTGTCTTCCCGATCTCGATGAGTTGCGTAACGTCGAGACCGACGGTCCCACCGGCACCTGTTGCTGCAAGTCCACATCGAAATGATGTTGGTATATCTGTTGGTACTAGGAAGAAGTGCCGAAATACTTCTATGTAAAAACATAGGCTTATCGAAGAAGTCGATTCCGACAATCGCCCCGAACCCGCATCCCATCCAGACCAGCGGGCCGAGAACAGTGCCGTCTCTCCGCGCTGCTGGTGCGGCACCGCGGTGGCGTAGAAGAGGCGGCCCTTGACCGTGAGCATGCGCTCCCGAACGCCGGGGCGTCGCTCGGATGGAGGCTGCGGCCGGGGGAGGGCTGCTCGATCGGGCATGGCAAGGCACAGCCTTGTTCTTCGCGCGCTCCGTGGTGGGGCCGATGCCGCAGGCGCGCCAGTCGCCACGCTCCACGCGGCCACAGCGGCCACAGCGGCCCTTCGTTGGTGTGCCCTGGAGGGGGCATTCGGTTGGCACGACCGGATCCGCATCCAGGGCAGCCTCCTGCCATGCGCGGGCAGGCGAGCCCGTGCTGCGCGGCATCGCCACCTGCAAGCACTCGCGGCTACATTCGGCGCTGGACTTTCTCGGCCCCATGCCATTCGCGCAAGGCTGGTTGGCGGCGCAGCACCCCTCTGCCGCTTCATGATCGAGCGACTTCCTCTTGCTTTCAGACCCGCGTTCCCTGCCGGCCCAGGTGATGCCATGCCGGCGATCTTCTGTGGTGATCCGCCGCTGGCGCCATTCGATGGCGGCGACGCTCGGGCCGGTCCAGGGCCGGCAGCCCGCGCCTTGCTGTGGCCCCCGGATCTCCTGTGTCTGAAACCACCTCCGTTCGTCGCTCGCTGGGATTGGTGACGCTGAC
>DATKFT010000720.1:0-2737 GCA_035544335.1 Pseudorhodoferax sp. | reverse complement strand
CCGAAGCGGCGCACCGCGTGCCGCAGCAGTTCGCGCGCACGCGCATGCTCGCCCAGCTGGGCCATCGCGATGCCGCGCAGGGCCAGCGCCGCAGCGTCGTCGCGCAGCGCCACCAGCCGCAGCGCGCCCAGCGCATCACCCACGGCGAGTGCGCGGGCGGCCGCGGCGATCAGGGCCTGCATGCGGGCAGGGTGGGTTGGGGCCTCCCCGCGGCTGCAGCGTGGCACCCGGGGTGGCTGTGCGCGGGGCGGTGCATGGGGTGGCGCAATGCCAGGCGGACGGCGCTGAGGTGGTGCAGCAGCCGGCCTGGGCTCAACGCCGGGCGTTGCCGCGCGCCGACAGGGCCGCGGCCTCCTCGGCCTGCAGCACCTCGAGCCGCACCTGTGCGATGCCCTTGCGCAGCATGCCCAGTTCGCGCGCTGCCACGATGGACACGTCGCCGATGCGGTCGCCGGCCCAGGCGCCGCGGTCGTTGACGCGCAGCACCACGCTGCGCCGGTTGGCCTGGTTGGTCACGCGCACCAGCGTGCCGAAGGGCAGGGTCTGGTGGGCCATGGTCATGGCCTCGGGGTCGAAGCGCTCGCCGCTGGCGGTCCTGCGGCCGGCGAGCCAGCGCGCGTAATAGGTCAGGCGGCCTTCCAGCGCGTGCAACACCTCGGCCGCGCCTTCGATGGCGGTTTCGGACGCGGTTTCGGCAGGTCTGCTGGCGGATTTTCCGGCCTGCACCGGCGCACCCGCCAGCAGCGCGCCTGCGAGCAGCAAGGCGGCACCGGCGCGGACGTGTGGGCGGGTGGGCATGGGTCGGAGCATGGGGCACCCGGCGGGGCGGGCTGGCGCCATTGTGGCCCAGGCTGCGCGGACGGCTGTTTCGCAGGCGCTGGGGGAGCCGTTGAGAGCCGTCGGCGCCGGGCGCCGGGGGCGCGCAAGCCCTGATGCCGCGCCCGGCCCGGAGCCCTACCATGCAGGCGCCAGGGGCGGCCGCGCGCAAGGGCCGCGCGACGCCCGACCCAGAATCCAGGCCACAGGAGACGAGCCGCATGCCGATCGACCAGCCGCGCCATGCCGTGGGCACCGAAGCGCGCCACGCAGAACCACGGGGCCAGCGCCTGATGTGGCTCAACGCCGACCGCGTCGTCTACCTGGGCCTGCTGGGCGAGCCCGCCCCGCGCTGCTTCGGCGGCTACGCGCTGTACCTGTCGCTGCAGGCACCCCACCGCATCCGGCTGGAGGGCGGGGACTGGCAGATCGGCCGCTGCTCGGTCGTGCCGCCTTCCGTGCGGCACCGCATCGTCTCGGGCGAACGCATGATCTGCGGGCTGCTGCTCGAAGCCGAGACCGTGGAGCCCGGCGCCTTGCCGGCCTGGCTGCGCGCAGGCCGCGGCGTGGTCGATGCGCCCGAGGCCTGCCTGCGCATGCTGGCGGCGCTGGACGCGCTGCGTGGCGCCGACGCCCAGCCCCTGGCGGACACCGCGGCCTTCGACACCCGCTTCTTCGGCGCGCCGCTGCGTCCGCGCCCGCTCGATGCCCGCGTGCAGGCCGTGCTCGCGCGCATCAAGGCCGACCCCCATGGCCGGGCCTCGGCCAGCGACTGCGCCGCGCAGGCGCAGCTGTCGGTCTCGCGCTTCCTGCACCTGTTCAAGGCCGAGACCGGGTCGGCGTTCCGCAGCTTTCGCGCCTGGCAGCGCGCGCGCAGCCTGCTCTACCACGTCACGCAGAGCGGCAGCCTGACCGGCATCGCGCTGGACGCGGGCTATCCCGACGCCACGCATTTCAGCCACTCGATCCGCCAGGTCTACGGGCTCACGCCGCGGTCCATCTTCGCCGGCAGCCGCAGGCTGGTGCTGCTGGCCAGCGGCGCGGCCGCGGCAGCGCCGCCACGCAGGCTCTGAAGCCGCCCCTCCGTCCGCCTGCGTTGCAAATGTCATGCGGGCGTGCAGCGCTGCAATGCGGGCGCAGTCCCCGCGCCGCACAGTGCAGGCGTGGCAGGCCCGTCGGCTCTGCCCTTGCGCAGGAGACGAAGATGCGTGAACCGACCGAACAGGGCCGCTGTGCCCGCCTGTGGATGCCGCTGGTCTGCGTGCTGGCGCTGGCGGGCCCCCTGCCGGTGCTGGCACAGCAGGCCCGCGGGCAGGGCGATGCCAGCCTGGAGCAGGTCTACCAGGCCGCGCATGGCGGCCACCTGGACCAGGCGCTGCAGATGATGGAGCCCGTGCTGCGCGACCACCCGGACAGCGCCAAGGCGCACTATGTCGAGGCCGAGCTGCTGGCCCAGCAGGGCCGGCTCGGCTCGGCGCGCACGGAGCTCACGACCGCCGAGCGGCTCGCGCCGGGCCTGCCCTTCGTCAAGGGCGATGCGCTGCAGCATCTGCACCGCGTGCTCGACGAGCAGCCGGCTGCCGCCCGGCGCGGGCCGCTGACCATGCCCGCGGCCGAGGCCGGAAGCGGCCATCCGCTGGCCTGGGGCCTGCTGCTGGCCGTGGCCTTCGGTGCGCTGCTGGGCTGGTCGCTCACGCGCGCGAACCGCGCGCGGCCCAGCCCGGTGGAAGGCCCCAGCATGCCCTGGCCACGTGCCGATGCCCAGCCGCAGGCCGCGCCGGTGGCGCCGATGTCCCCGATGTCCGCCCCGCCCTGGGTGGCGCCGGGCGCTGGCGCCAGCGGGCCCGGCTGGGGATCGCAGGTGGCCGCGGGTGTGGCCGGTGGCTTGGCGGCCGGCGCGGCCGCCGTCGCCGGGCAGGAG
>DATKFT010000719.1:0-15850 GCA_035544335.1 Pseudorhodoferax sp. | reverse complement strand
GGCGGTTCTTCTGCGGTCCGGGGGTACTTTCCTCGCCCAGATCGGGCGGTTCGGCCTGCGCGCTGATTTCGCGCGCAAGCTGCAGATGTGTCATCCTGGCCGCGGTTTCCCGCGGAGTGAGAGCTAACTCAAGCAGGATCTGCTGGCCGTACAGCGACTCCAGGACCTGGGTGATGCGCGAGGCGTACTGCGCACGGATCCAGTCGAGTTTGAAGCGGTTGGCCACGAACACCGTGACCTTGCTGAAATCGCCCGTGACCTGGGCGGTCAGGGGCTTGATCCAGGTGTTGAACTGCTGTTCCGGAAGTTCCTGCGCGAGCTGCTCTAGGCAGGCCTGCCACAGACTGTCGCCGGCGGCACCGCTGGCGTGGTTTCCCTCGATCATGCGCCGCGCAGCCCCTGTGGATAAATGTTTTTTTGAAGCACCCGGCATTTTAGATGTCAGGGTAGTTGTCCACAAGCGGCAGGGACATGTCGCGCCCCCGAGACAAAGCGCTTGCGCGCAGGGGCATCGTGCGGCAGTGCTTGTCGCCAAACGTTTTTTGGCGATAATTGCCGGTTCCCCGAGGTTTGGCCCAGCTTGGCGTGTCGACGACCAGCATGGTGCCGCGGGTGCGGATCGGTCGGGTGGGCGCTTGTCAGCTGTCGTCAGCTGTTGTGAGGTGGCCCGCCGGCCGGGTTTCGGCACCGAACCTGTGGTCCGCAAGCGGGCTCTCCCGCCGAAACTGATTTCCAAGGAAGTGACATGAAACGCACCTACCAACCCTCCAAGATCCGCCGCGCCCGCGTCCACGGTTTCCTGGCACGCATGAAGACCCGTGGCGGCCGCGCCGTGATCAACGCGCGCCGCGCCAAGGGCCGCAAGCGCCTGGCGGTCTGAGGTCCCTGCGGGCGGCCTGCTTCGCATCGGCTCGCCCCATGGCTGTTATCCCTTGCTCGGTGCCACTGTGCAGCGACTCAGGACGCGCGCGCAGTTCCAGGCCGTGATGGCCGGCGCCACCGTCGCGCGCACAGCCCACTTCGCCCTGCATCGCATCGCGCTGCCTGCTCCGCCCGTCGGGGAGCAGGCTGATGTGCGTCCGCTGTTCGCGGTGGACGGCTGCTGGGTCGGCGTCATGCTGCCCAAACGCTGGGCGCGTCGCGCCGTCACGCGCAATGCCATCCGGCGCCAGATCTACGCGGTCTGCGGCGAGCATGCCGCCGCCTTGCCCATGGCTGCGCACGTGGTGCGCCTGCGCAGCGGTTTCGACCGCAAGCAGTTCATCAGCGCGACCTCGGTACAGCTCAAGCAGGCCGTGCGCAGCGAACTCGAGCAGCTGGTGCGCAAGGCCACCGCATGATGCGCCGGCTGCTGATCGCGCTCGTGCGCGGCTACCAGCTGCTGCTGAGCCCCTGGCTGGGCTCGTCCTGCCGGTTCGAGCCCAGCTGTTCGAGCTACGCCATCGGCGCATTGCAGCAGCACGGTGCGGGCATGGGCAGCTACCTTACACTGCGCCGGCTCGCGCGTTGCCATCCCTGGTGCGATGGCGGTCACGACCCGGTGCCCGCGCAGCGGCCCCGCCCTTTCGGCCGGCGGCTGTTCCCGTCTTCCTCCGACTAGCCTTCCATGAACGATATCCGCCGAACCATCCTGTGGGTGATCCTTGGTTTCTCCCTGGTGATGCTGTGGGACAAGTGGCAGATCCACAACGGTCGTCAGGCCACCTTCTTCCCGACGACCGTGGCCAGCGCACCGGCTGCCGCTGGGGCCACGCCGGCGACGCCTGCCGCCTCGGCGAGCGACAGCGCCGTGCCGACGGCCGTGAGCAGCAGCGCACCGGCCGGCGCGGCCGAGGTGCCGGGGGCTCCGGCCGCTCCGGCGCCTGCGCGTGAGCGCGTGGAGGTCAGCACCGACGTGCTCAAGCTCAGCTTCGACACGGCCGGCGGTTCGCTGGTGCGCGCAGAGCTGCTCAAGAACGTCGACCTGCACGACCGCAGCCGCCACTTCGTGCTGCTGGACGAGAGCGCCGAACGCGTGTACCTGGCCCAGACCGGCCTGATCGGCGCGCCGGGCCTGCCCAACCACACGACGCTCATGACGGCCGTGCCGGGTCCGCGCGCGCTGGCCGATGGCAGCAATACGCTGGAAGTGCGCTTCGAGTCGCCTGAGCACGACGGCGTCAAGCTGGTCAAGACCTACACGCTCACGCGCGGCTCCTACGCGATCGGCGTCAAGCACGAGGTCGTCAACACGGGCAGCGCACCGGTCACGCCGCAGCTGTACCTGCAGCTCGTGCGCGACGGCAACAAGCTGGCCGGCGAGTCGAGCTTCTATTCCACCTTCACGGGTCCGGCCGTCTACACCGACGCCAAGAAGTACCAGAAGGTCGAATTCAAGGACATCGAGAAGAACGACGCCAAGTTCGAGAAGCAGTCCGCCAACGGCTACGTGGCCATGGTGCAGCACTATTTCGCGAGCGCCTGGCTGCTGGGCGACGGCATCACGCGCGACATCTTCGCGCGCAAGGTCTCCAACAACCTGTACGCGGTGGGCATGATCAGCACGCTGCCGACCGTGGCGCCGGGCACGAGCCAGGCCGCCGAGTCGCGCCTGTTCGTGGGCCCGCAGGAAGAAAAGGTGCTGGAGTCGCTGGCGCCGGGCCTGGAGCTGGTCAAGGACTACGGCTGGCTGACCATCCTGGCCAAGCCGCTGTACTGGCTGCTGGACAAGCTGCACAGCGTGATCCAGAACTGGGGCTGGTCCATCGTCGCGCTGGTGGTGCTGCTCAAGATCGCGTTCTACTGGCTCAACGCCAAGGCCTACGCGAGCATGGCCAAGATGAAGGCCGTGAACCCGCGCATCCAGGAGATGCGCGAGCGTCTCAAGGACAAGCCGCAGGAAATGCAGCAGGCCATGATGAAGATGTACAAGGAGGAGAAGATCAACCCGCTGGGCGGCTGTCTTCCCATCATGGTGCAGATTCCGGTCTTCATTGCGCTGTACTGGGTGCTGCTGTCCAGCGTCGAGATGCGCGGTGCGCCCTGGATCGGCTGGATCCGCGACCTGTCGGCACCCGATCCCTGGTACCTGCTGCCCGTCATCATGACGCTGACCACGCTGCTGCAGACCGCGCTGAACCCGGCCCCGCCGGACCCGATGCAGGCCAAGCTGATGTGGTTCATGCCGCTGGCGTTCTCGGTGATGTTCTTCTTCTTCCCGTCCGGCCTGGTGCTGTACTGGATCACGAACAACATCCTGTCCATCGTGCAGCAGTGGATCATCAACACGCGCATGGGCGTGCCGCCGCAGTTCAACCTGCCCAAGTTCAAATAAGCCGGCAGCTGACTTCCGCCAAGGGCCGCGCAAGCGGCCCTTGCTGTTTGTGCCGCGCTACAGTCCAGCCTCCATGACAGCCTCGCCCCGCGATCCCATCGTCGCCATCGCCACCGCGCCCGGACGCGGTGCGGTCGGCATCGTGCGCGCTTCCGGGCGCGACCTCGCGCCGCTGGTGGCCGCCTTGTGCGGCCGTGCATTGAAGGCCCGCGAGGCCACCTACCTGCCGTTCCGCGATGCCGATGGCCGCGCCATCGATCAGGGCCTGGCGCTGCACTTTCCGGCGCCGCACAGCTACACGGGCGAGGAAGTGCTGGAGCTGCAGGCCCATGGCGGCCCCGTGGTCATGCAGCTGCTGCTGGCGCGCTGCCTGGAGGCTGGGGCGGGCATCGGCCTGCGTGCGGCCGAGCCCGGCGAGTTCACGCAGCGCGCATTCCTGAACGACAAGCTGGACCTGGCGCAGGCCGAGGCCGTGGCCGACCTCATCGACGCGAGCACCGAGGCCGCCGCGCGCAGCGCCAGCCGCTCGCTGGCCGGCGAGTTCTCGCAGCAGATCGAGCAGCTGCGCGACCGCCTGATCCACCTGCGCATGCTGGTCGAGGCCACGCTGGATTTCCCCGAGGAGGACATCGACTTTCTGCGCAAGGCCGATGCCCAGGGCCAGCTCGACGGCTTGCAGCAGCAGCTGCAGGCCGTGTTCGCGCGCACGCGCCAGGGCGCGCTGCTGCGCGAGGGCATCACGGTGGTGATCGCGGGCCAGCCCAATGCCGGCAAGTCCTCGCTGCTCAACGCGCTGGCGGGCGCGGAGCTGGCCATCGTCACGCCGATCGCGGGCACCACGCGCGACAAGGTCGAGCAGTCCATCCAGATCGAGGGCGTGCCGCTGCACGTGGTCGACACCGCAGGCCTGCGCGACAGCGACGACCCGGTGGAGCGCATCGGCATCGCGCGCGCCTGGAGCGAGATCGAACGCGCCGATGCCGTGCTGTTCCTGCACGACCTGCTGCGCCTGGACGATGCGGCCGCGCAGCAGGCCGACGCCGAGATCGCCGCGGCACTGGCGACGCGGCTGCCCGCCGGCGTGCCCGTGCTGCAGGTCTGGAACAAGTGCGATGCGGCGCCGGCCGCCACGGCGCCGGCCGCCACGGCGCCGGCCGCCACGGCGCTGCCCGAGGGGCTGCACCTGTCGGCCAAGACCGGCGAAGGCTTGGCCGGCCTGCGCACGGCGCTGCTGCAGATCGCGGGCTGGCAGTCCCTGCCCGAAGGCGTCTACCTGGCGCGCCAGCGCCATGTGCAGGCACTGGCCCGCGTCCAGCAGCACCTGGACGCCGTGGGCCTGCATCTGGCCGACGGGCGGACGCTGGACCTCATGGCCGAGGAACTACGGCTGGCGCAAAATGCTCTGAACGAAATCACCGGCGCCTTCGGATCGGACGATTTGCTGGGCGTCATCTTCTCCCGGTTCTGCATCGGCAAGTAGCCACCGGAGCGCCCGCCCACGCCATGACCGCCACGCCGCAGCCCTCTTCCGACATCCAGCACCTGGCCCGGGCCATCGCCGTTGCCACGGTCGATGACCGGCTGCTGCTGGAGTTGGCGCCTGCGCAGTGGGAAAGCCTGGCGCCCTACCTGCAGCCGATGGCGCTGGCCGCCGACCAGGTGTTGTTCAAACAGGGCGCGGCCGACCGCACGCTGTACCTGATCGAGAGCGGCAACCTCAGCGTGCACTGCGAGGACGAGCAGGGCGAGGTGCGGCTGGCCATCGTGGGGCCCGGTTCGGCCGTGGGCGAAGGCAGCTTTTTCTCGCGCGGGCTGCGCAGCGCCACCGTGCAGGCCGGCGTGGCCACGCGGCTGTGGTGCCTGTCGCCGGCGCGCTTCGACGCGCTGACCCAGCAGCGGCCCGAGCTGGCGCTGGCCGTGGCCATGGCCGCCGGCGCCGTGGTCGCCAAGCGCTTGCTCAACGCGCGCCGCCGCGACGCCGTCACCTGACATGCCGGCCTGTCTGTTTGGCCGGCCGAGCGGCATGGCGCTGCGGCCCTGTCTCGACAAGAACGCGCTGCAGCCGTCGAGTTCGCCACGGGCGAACGGTCGGCGGCACGATGGAACCCTCAAATGACAGTGATGGACACAACCCGGGTTGGTGCACCTGCCCCAACTCTTGCCGCGGCCACCGACGGGCTGGATCCGGCCGCGGTGCGCAAGGTCGCGCGTGCGGACCGGCGCGCCGAACTCTTTGCGGTGGTGCGTGAGGCCATGCAGCAGTGCGGTTTTCCGGCTGCGGCCTACAGCTTCAAGGTGGTGGCACTGGACGCCGATGGGTGGCGGTTCCTGGTTCTCGTCGACCTGGCCCCGGCGCTGGCCACCAGCGAGGCGCAGCCCGAACCGGTGCAGGCGCTCGTGGCGCAGGCTGCCAAGGCGCGTGCCGGCCTCGAGGTCGAGGGCGTGTACTGGCGGCCCACGGCCGCTGAATCCGGCGGCGGCGACGAAGACGCCGCGCCCAGCCCGCCGCCCGGTGTGGCGGCCGGCGAGCCAGGCTGATCAGCCGCGCAGCAAACGGTCCTCGGCCAGCACCAGGGCCTCGACCTGGCCCGACAGCACCAGTGTGTCGCCCGACAGCAGCACGCCGTCGTCGCTGATGGGCACGGTGACGCCGTTCTGCCGGCGCAGCTGCACCACGCGCGTGCCCAGCGCTTGCAGGCCGAGTTCGCCCAGGGGATGGCCGACCGAGCGCGCCGACGGTGTCAGCGAAACCGTGGCCAGCCGCTCGAGCGCGAGTTCGTCCCGGCCATCGTCATCGGCGCCGTGGAAGTAGCCGCGCAGCAGGTGGTAGCGCGCGTCGCGCTGGTCCTGCACGAGCCGCAGCACGCGGCGCATGGGCACGCCGACCAGCGCCAGGGCGTGGCTGGCCAGCATCAGCGAGCCTTCGATGGCTTCGGGCACGACCTCGGTCGCGCCGGCGCGTTGCAGCCGTTCGAGGTCGCGGTCGTCCTGGGTGCGCACGATCACGGGCACCTGCGCTGCGTGCGCACGCACGTGTGCGAGCACCTTCAGCACGCCGGGCACGTCCTGGTAGGTCAGCACGACGGCGCTGGCGCGCGCCAGGCCCGCGGCCATCAGCGCCTGCAGCCGTGCCGCGTCGCCGAACACCACCGAATCGCCGGCCGCGGCGGCCTGGCGCACGCGGTCGGGGTCGAGGTCCAGCGCCATGTAGGGGATGGACTCGCGCTCCAGCATGCGCGCCAGGTTCTGCCCGCAGCGGCCGTAGCCGCAGATGATCACGTGCTTGTTGGCATTGATGGACCGGCGCGCGATGCTGGTCATCTGCAGCGACTGCTGCAGCCAGTCGCTGCTGACGAAGCGCGTGACGATGGCGTTGCTGTACATCACGAGGAAGGGCGTGGCCAGCATCGACAGCACCATGCCGGCCAGGATGGGGTTGAGCAGCGTGGCTGGCACCAAGCCGCGGCCATTGGCCAGCGCCAGCAGCACGAAGCCGAACTCGCCCGCCTGCGCGAGGTACAGCCCGCTGCGCAGCGAGACGCCGCCCGATGCGCCGAAGGCCCGGGCCAGTGCCGTGACCAGCGCCAGCTTGAACAGCACGGGCACGGTGACCAGCAGCAAGAGCAGCGGCCAGCGCTCCAGCACGATGCGCCAGTCCAGCATCATGCCGATGGTGATGAAGAACAGGCCCAGCAGCACATCGTGGAAGGGCCGGATGTCGGATTCCACCTGGTGCTTGTACTGGGTTTCGGAGATCAACATGCCCGCGATGAAGGCGCCCAGCGCCAGCGACAGCCCGGCCTGTTCGGTCAGCCAGGCCAGGCCCAGCGTGATCAGCAGCAGGTTCAGCACGAACAGGTCCTCGCTCTTGCGGCGCGCGACCAGCGTCAGCCACCAGCGCATCACGCGCTGGCCTCCGCTCAGCAGGACCGTGATCAGCACGGTCGCCTTGACCAGGGCCAGGCCCAGCGCGAAGAGCAACTGCTCGGCCGAGGCACCCAACGCGGGGATCAGGACCAGCAAGGGGACGACCGCGAGATCCTGGAACAGCAGCACGCCCATCACGCGCTTGCCGTGCTCGGACTCCAGCTCCAGGCGGTCGGCCATGAGCTTGACCACGATGGCCGTGCTGCTCATGGCCAGCGCACCGGACAGTGCCACGGCGGTCTGCCAGGGGATGCCCCACCAGGTGGGCGCTGCGGCCGCCAGTGCCAGCGAGCAGCCGGTGGCGACCACGATGGTCAGCACGACCTGCCACAGGCCCAGGCCGAACACATGGCGGCGCATCGCGCGCAGCTTGGACAGGTTGAACTCCAGCCCGATCACGAACATCAGGAACACCACACCGAATTCACCGAGGTGGCGCACGCTTTCGGAGTTCTGCGCCAGGGCCAGTGCGTTCGGCCCGATCAGCACACCGACCGTCAGATAGCCCAGCATGGGCGGCAGCTTGAGCGAGCGGAACAGCACCACGCCCAGCACCGCCGCCAGCAGATAGACCAGTGCGAGTTCGAGCGAAGACATGGTGCGCGCATGCTAGCGCCAGGCCCGCCGCCGCGGCGCGGGGTGGTCGATAGAATTCGCGCCATGACACCACAGCGCGAGCAAGTCCAGCCCCTGGACACGGCACAGGTCATCGGCCTGGCGCACCACACCTTCGACATCGAAGCGGCCGCCGTGCTGGGGCTCAAGGCCCGCGTGGGCGAGAGTTTCGTGCGCGCCGTGCAGCGCATCCTGCACCTCCGCGGCCGCGTGGTCGTGATGGGCATGGGCAAGAGCGGCCATGTCGGGCGCAAGATCGCCGCGACGCTGGCCTCCACGGGAACGCCGGCCCTGTTCGTGCACCCGGGCGAGGCCAGCCACGGGGACCTGGGCATGGTGACGGCACAGGATCTCGTCGTCGCCATCTCCAACAGCGGAGAGAGCGCGGAACTCAACCTGATCCTTCCCGTGCTCAAGCGCCAGGGCGTGCCGCTGGTCGCCATCACGGGCGGTGCCCAGTCCACGCTCGCGCGCCATGCCGACGAGGTGCTGGACAGCGGCGTCGAGAAGGAAGCCTGTCCGCTGAATCTGGCGCCCACCGCGAGCAGCACGGCCCAGCTCGTGATGGGCGATGCACTGGCCGTCGCGCTGCTGGAACTGCGCGGCTTCAAGGCCGAGGACTTTGCGCGGTCGCATCCCGGCGGCGCGCTGGGCCGCCGCCTGCTCACGCATGTGGGCGATGTCATGCGCAGCGGCGCCGACATGCCGACCGTCCAGCTCGACACCCCGCTGAGCGCCATGATGCGCGAGATGAGCGCCAAGGGCGGCATTGCCGCGGTCGTGGACGACGCGTTGCACGTGCTGGGTGTGTTCACGGACGGCGATCTGCGCCGCCTGGTCGAGAAAGGCAGCGACCTGCGCGCCGTGCGTGCCAGCGAGGTCATGCGCCCTGCCCCCCGCACCATCCGCGCCGATGCGCTGGCCGCCGAAGCCGTCGAGCTCATGGAGCAGTACCGCATCACAGCCGTGCTGGTGGTGGACCACAGCAACACGCTGGTGGGCGTGGTGCACATCGGCGACCTCATGCGCGCCAAGGTGATCTGATGGCGCGACCAGCGGTGCTGTCCCACGCGCCCGAGCTGCTGCTGCGCGGCCAGGACGTGCGCGTGGCCTTCTTCGATGTCGACGGCGTGCTGACCGACGGCAGCCTGTACTTCAGCGAGCTGCCGGCCGGCGACGCGCGCGGCGCGGCGGAAACGATCAAGCGCTTCCACACGCTGGACGGCATGGGCATCAAGCTGCTGCAGGCCGCCGGCATCACGCCTGCGGTCGTGACGGGGCGCGACTCGGTGGCGCTGCGCACGCGGCTGAAGGCGCTCGGCGTGGTACATGCGCGCTTCGGGACCGAAGACAAGCGGCCAGCCGCCGAAGCCATCCTGGCGGAACTGGGTCTGGACTGGGGTGCGGCCGCCGCCATCGGCGACGACTGGCCCGACCTGCCGCTGCTCAACCGGGCGGCACTGGCCTGCGCGCCGCCCCATGCCCACCCCGAGGTGCTGGCGACCGCGCACTACGTGACGCGCATGGCTGGCGGCCAGGGCGCCGCGCGCGAGTTCTGCGACCTGCTGCTGATGGCGCGTGGCCGCTACGCCGAACTGCTGGCACCCTACCAGGCATGAAGCTGCTGTCCATGTTGCGCGACGGCTGGGAGCGGCTGTCGATCTACCTGCCGCTCGTGCTGATGGCCGTGCTCGCGCTGGGCACCTATTGGCTGGTGCGCAACGCGCCCACGCTGGCCCAGCCCACCGTTGCGCGCGAACTCGGGCACGCGCCGGATTACTTCATGCGCAATTTCTCGGTCAAGACCTTCGACGCCAATGGCCGGTTGCGCAGCGACATCCGCGGCGAACACGCCTGGCATTACCCGGACACCGACACGCTGGAGATCGAGAAGGCCCACATCCGTTCGCTCAACGAGCAAGGCCATGTGACCGTGTCGACGGCCAACCGGGCCTTGTCCAACGCGGATGGTTCGGAAATCCAGCTGTTCGGCAACGCGGTCGTGGTGCGCGAGGCCGTCAAGGACGCGAACGGCCGCATGCTGCCGCACCTGGAGCTGCGCAGCGAGTTCCTGCACGCCTATGCCAACGTGGAGCGCGTGCGCTCGCACCTGCCCGTGGAGCTGCTGCGCAACGGCGACCGGTTCACGGGCGACCGCATGGACTACGACAACCTGGACCGCCTGCTGCAGCTCGACGGGCGCGTGCGCGGCACTGTGGCCGGGCGGGCGCAGTAGGCCATGGCGGCGCCCCTGGTTTTCATCACGGGCGCGTCCAGCGGCATTGGCCAGGCGTTGGCCCTGCGCTACCACCAGGCCGGCCATGCGCTCGCGCTGGTGGCGCGCCGCACGGCCGAAATCGAGAGCTGGCGCGCCGCGCAGGGCCTGGATCCCGCACGCGTCGCGGTCTACGGTGCCGATGTCGCCGAGCCCGACAGCATCATCGCGGCCGGCCAGCACTGCATGGAGCGCCAGGGCCTGCCCGATGTCGTGATTGCCAACGCCGGCATCAGCATCGGCGTGGACACGGCCGAGCGCGAGGACCTGGCCGTATTTGCGCGCATCCTGGCCGTCAACAACCTGGGCATGGCCGCGACCTTCCACCCCTTTCTCCACCCGATGCGGGCGCGGGGCCATGGCCGCCTGGTCGGCATCGCCAGCGTCGCGGGCATCCGCGGACTGCCCGGCCATGGCGGCTATTGCGCCAGCAAGGCCGGCGTCATCGCGTACTGCGAAAGCCTGCGTGGCGAGTTGCGGCCCTATGGCGTGCGGGTCGTGACGATCACACCAGGCTATGTGGACACGCCGCTGACGCAGCGCAACCGCTACGGCATGCCCTTTCTGATGTCGGCAGAACGGTTTGCCGACCAGGCCCATGCGGCCATCCAGGCCGGTGCCAGCTACCGCGTGATTCCCTGGCAGATGGGCGTCGTGGCCAAGCTCATGCGCGCCCTGCCCAACGCCTGGTTCGACCGCTTGCTCGTGGGCCGCGCCCGCAAGCCGCGTCAGGGCGGCGACGGCTGAGTCAACAAACACCCGCCCAGCAAAAAGGCTCCCGCAGGAGCCTTTTTTCAATCGCGGTTGAGCGATCAGTAGCTGTTGCCGCCGCGGCCACCGCCGCCGCCGCCACGGGGACCGGAGCCGTAGGGGCTGCGGAAACCGCCGTCGCCACCACCGCCACCGCTGCGGCCACCGCCGCCACCACCGTAGCCGCCGCCACCGCTGCGGCCACCACCGCCGCCGCCGCCGTAACCGCCGCCGCCGCCACCACCGTAGCCGCCACCACCGCCGCCGCCGTAGCCACCACCGCCGCCACCACCGTAGCCGCCAGTCCGCGGGGGACGGGCTTCCATCGGGCGGGCTTCATTGACCACGCAGCTGCGGCCACCCAGCGATTGGCCATTCATGCCATTGATCGCTGCCTGGGCTTCCGCATCGGAGCTCATTTCGACGAAACCGAAACCCTTGGAACGGCCGGTGTCGCGCTCCATCATGACCTTGGCGCTGGTCACGGTGCCGAACTGGCTGAAGGATTGCTCCAGGTCGCTGTCGCGAACCGAGTAAGGCAGGTTGCCGACGTACAGTTTGTTGCCCATTCAAGGGACTCCTCAAAAACACAAAGAAAAAGCGATGGAGTCCCGAAAACGCAATCTGCAGAACTCAAGGACGCGGAACTGGCCGACACCGCAAGCCGCAAGGGCACAGGCCCATGCGCTTACATCATATGCGTTTGGATCGCCGACAAACACAAATTATTGGAAAATTTTCCGTGCCTGACCGCCGGTTTCGTGGTGGGAACCCCGAAACCGGGCTCAGTAGCGGCTGCGCTCGCCGCCAAAGCCGCCCGTGCGCGGCGGGCGCGGCTCCAGCGGACGGGCCTCGTTCACCACGAGCGCGCGGCCACCGACGCTTTGTCCGTGCAGGCCTTCGATGGCCGCCAGGGCTTCCGCCTCGCTGGCCATTTCGACAAAACCGAAACCTTTGGAGCGGCCGGTGTCGCGCTCCATCATGACTTTCGCGCTGGTGATGCTGCCGTAGGCGCTGAACGTCTGGTGCATGTCGTCGTCACGGAAGGAATAAGGCAGATTGCCCACATACAGTCTGTTGCCCACGCGGGACTCCTTGGATATCAGAACTCTAAAAGGACGCGATGGGGGAGCCGCCCGCAAACCGAACCGACCTGACACCGCAAGTGCTTGCGCCGCGGGGACGCAAGAATTGAACATTATGCGAGGACTTGTTCGATTTTCGACCGAGTCGGGCTAGGGATAAACGCCAGTATGGGAACGGTGCGGGCGCCCGCGCGGGCTACAATCCCGCCCGTCTTGGGGGAGTAGCCACCCTTCGCTGTGCGAGAGGGGTTTGCGTCAACAGACTTGTTCGGGCCGGGCCGCAAGGGTTCTGCCGACATGGCGCAAACGGATCACCGGCGGCCGGCCATCAGCATGGCGGCGCATGGGATCTACGCGAGACCTTTGACTGCGCAGCCTCCCGTGCCGGGAGGGCTGCTGGCAGTCATTGGTGCTTGCATCCCGGCCGGAGTTCGTTCCTTGGAAGCTTTTCTCATCTCCACCGGCATCGTCGCGCTCGCCGAAATGGGGGACAAGACGCAGCTGCTGGCCCTGCTGCTGGCCGCGCGGTTCCGCAAACCCTGGCCCATCGTGGCCGGCATCCTGGTCGCTACGCTGGCCAACCATGCTGCGGCCGGCGCCGTCGGGGCCTGGATCCAGACCCTGGTCAGTCCCTCGACGCTGCGCATCGTGCTCGGGGTGTCGTTCCTGGTCATGGCCGTCTGGATGCTGATCCCCGACAAGATCGACGACGACGCTGGCGCCAAGGCTCCGCGCCTGGGCGTCTTCGGCACCACGGTGGTCCTGTTCTTCCTGGCCGAGATCGGCGACAAGACGCAGATCGCCACCGTGATGCTTGCGGCGCGCTACGAGGCGGCGCTGGCCTGGGTCGTGGCCGGCACCACGCTCGGCATGATGCTGGCCAACGCGCCGGCTGTCTGGCTCGGCGAAAAACTCACCAAGCGGGTGCCGGTGCGTGCCGTGCACGTTGTGTCGGCCGTGATCTTCACGGTGCTTGGTGTGGCAGCGTTGCTGAGCGCGTAGCTATACTCGCTCCACTGCGCCGATTTGTTCCAGATTGCGGGCGCCGGGACCCTGGAGTCCCGAAATACTGCTAAACACGGACGCCCCCAACCCGGCTTCGTTTTTAGCGAGCCGGGTTTTTGTTTTGCGCCAGTCCGTTGTGCGACGTGCGTGCTCCGCGGGAGCCGCGCCGTCTCCCCGGGAACGAGGCTGGGGCCTTTATGTCTGCGTCCATGTCATTCATTGCGCATCCCCAATCCATGCCGTTCAGCCAGGCGCTGCCGCTGCAGAGCGGCGCAGCGCTGCGCGACTACGCGCTCAGCTACGAGACCTATGGCCAGCTGAACGCAGACCGGAGCAATGCAGTCCTGATCTGCCATGCGCTGAACGCGTCGCACCATGTGGCGGGCTGCTACGAAGGCCAGCCCAAGTCGGAGGGCTGGTGGGACAACATGATCGGGCCGGGCAAGCCTGTGGACACCGAGCGCTTCTTCGTGATCGGTGTGAACAACCTGGGCTCGTGCTTCGGCTCGACCGGGCCCATGCACATGAACCCGGACACCGGCCGCATCTACGGGGCCGATTTCCCGGTCGTCACCGTGGAGGACTGGGTCGATGCGCAGGCCAGGCTGCTCGATGCGCTGGGCATCCGCCAGCTCGCGGCCGTCATGGGCGGCAGCCTGGGCGGCATGCAGGCGCTGTGCTGGAGCCTGCGCTACCCCGAACGCGTGCGCCATGCCGTGGTGGTGGCCAGCGCGCCCAACCTGACGGCCGAGAACATCGCGTTCAACGAGGTGGCGCGCCGCGCCATCGTGACCGACCCGGATTTCCACGGCGGCGACTTCTACGCGCATGGCGTGGTGCCCAAGCGCGGCCTGCGCATCGCCCGCATGATCGGCCACATCACCTACCTCAGCGACGACGTCATGAACGAGAAGTTCGGGCGGCAGCTGCGCGAGCGTGTGGTAACGACCGCGGCCAGTCCCGCCTCGGGCACGGGTGCGGATGCGCCGGCGACGGGCGTGGGTGCCTACAAGTACAGCACGCAGGACATCGAATTCCAGATCGAGAGCTACCTGCGCTACCAGGGCGACAAGTTCAGCGAATACTTCGACGCCAACACCTACCTGCTGATCACGCGCGCGCTCGACTACTTCGATCCGGCACGCCTGCACGGCGGCAGCCTCACGCAGGCCCTGGCGCAGGTGCGGGCGCGCTTCCTGCTCGTCAGCTTCACGACCGACTGGCGCTTTGCGCCCGCGCGCAGCCGCGAGATCGTCCAGGCGCTGCTCGACAACAAGCGTTCGCTGAGCTACGCGGAGATCGATGCGCCGCACGGCCACGACGCCTTCCTGCTCGACGACCCCCGATACCTGGGCGTGGTGCGCGCGTATTTCGAGCGCATCGCGGCCGAAGGAGCCAACGCATGACCGACCAGTCCACCCTGGAAACCCTTGCGCGCCTCGTGCCGCAGGGCGCGCGCGTGCTCGACCTGGGCTGCGGCGACGGCGCGCTGCTCGCGCACCTGCAGGCCACGCGCGGCTGCACGGGCTATGGCATCGAGATCTCCGATGCCAATGTGCTGGCCTGCGTACAGCGTGGCGTCGACGTGATCCAGCTGAACCTCGAAGAAGGCCTGGCGATGTTCGACGACGCGAGCTTCGACGTCGTGCTGCAGATCGACACGCTGCAGCACCTGCGCAACGCCGAGACCATGCTGCGCGAGACCGCGCGCGTGGGGCGCACCGGCATCGTGGCCTTCCCGAACTTCGCACACTGGCCCAACCGGCTGTCGGTGCTGCGCGGGCGCATGCCCGTCACGCGCCGCCTGCCCTACCAGTGGTATGACACGCCCAACATCCGCGTGGGCACCTTCAAGGATTTCGAGGTGCTGGCGCACAAGAACGGGCTGCGCATCCTGGACGCGTTCGGCCTGCAGGCGGGCCTGGAGATCCGTGCGTTCCCCAATGCGCGGGCCTCCACGGCGCTGTTCCGCTTCGAGCGCGGCTGAGGCCGAAGAAAAAGGGCCCCGCGGGGCCCTTGTCTGTCGGCGCGGCGCCGCTCAGGCGACTTCGCCCAGCGCATCCGAGAGCGCGTTGACCAGCCGGTCGATCTCGGCCTTCTCGCTGATGAAGGGCGGGGCCAGCTGGATGGTGTCGCCGCCGTAGCGCACGTAGAAGCCCTTCTTCCAGCACGCCATCGCGATCTCGTAGGGCCGCTTGGCCGGCTCGCCGGGCACGGGCGCGATCGTCAGGCCTGCGGCCAGGCCGTAGTTGCGGATGTCGCTCACGTGCTTGGCGCCCTTCAGGCTGTGCACGGCCTGCTCGAAGTGCGGTGCCAGCGCCTTCACGCGGCCCACGCCGTCCTCGGCCTGCAGCAGCTCCAGTGCGGCCAGGCCGGCGGCGCAGGCCACCGGATGCGCCGAGTAGGTGTAGCCGTGCGGGAACTCCACCATGTACTCGGGGCCGCCGGCCGCCATGAAGGTCTCGTAGACCTCCTTGTTGGCGACCACGGCGCCCAGCGGCTGGACGCCGTTGGTCACCTGCTTGGCGATGTTCATGATGTCCGGCGTCACGCCGAAGGCCTCGGCGCCCGTCATCGCGCCGCAGCGGCCAAAACCGGTGATGACCTCGTCGAAGATCAGCAGGATGTTGTGGGCCGTGCAGATGTCGCGCAGGCGCTGCAGGTAGCCCTTGGGCGGGATCACCACGCCGGCCGAGCCCGAGAACGGCTCCACGATCACGGCCGCGATGGTCGACGCATCGTGCAGCGCGATGATGTCCAGCAGCCGGTCGGCCAGCTCGGCACCGGTCTCGGGCATGCCGCGCGTGAAGGCGTTGGCCGCCAGCTGCGTGTGCGGCAGGTGGTCGGCCTCGATGCCCTGGCCGAAGGTTTTGCGGTTGC
>DATKFT010000718.1:0-5123 GCA_035544335.1 Pseudorhodoferax sp. | reverse complement strand
TCGCACCGCTGCGGGAAGACTACCTGCCACTGTGCGCGCACCAGGGCTATGTGCCCTACGTCTCCACCGGACAGGACGGGGCGCAGCCGTGAAGCAGGCCTGCATGGAGACCGATGTCGTCGTGATCGGCGCAGGGCCGGTCGGCCTGACGCTGGCCAACCTGCTGGCCGACGCCGGCGTGCGAACGCTGCTCGTCGAGCGCGCCGCGTCCATTTCCGACGAACCCCGGGCGATCAGCATCACCGACGAATCGCTGCGCGTGATGCACCAGATCGGCATCATGGACCGCCTGGCCCCCGAGATGCTGATGGACACAGGCGCCCGCTACTTCGGGCGCAAGGGCCAGCTGCTGGCCGAGGTCCATGCACGCAAGCCGCGGCTGGGCCATCCGGCGAAGTCGCAGTTCGACCAGCCCGTGCTCGCCGCCTTGCTGCTGCAGGCCGCGCGGTCGCGGCCGCTGGTCGACCTGCGGTTCTCCACGGAGGCGCGCGAGCTGTCCAGCGATGCCCACGGGGTGGATCTCGAACTGGTCGCGAACGGGCAATCCAGCACGGTGCGCGCGCGATGGGTGGTGGCCTGCGATGGCGGGCGCAGCCCGATGCGCACGCAGCTGGGCATTGCGCTGGACGGTTCCACGCAGGTGGAAAAGTGGATCGTCATCGACGTGCTGAACTCCGCCGGCGCTGCGGAGCCGTACTCGCAGTTCCATTGCAACGGCCGCAGGCCCTGCGTCGTCGTGCCCGGGGTCAAGGGGCGCTGCCGCTACGAATTCATGCTGCTGCCGGGCGACGATCCCGAGGCGGTGCTGCAGCCGGAGTCGGTCGTGGGCCTGGTCGCGCCCTACCAGGCCATCGCGCCCAAGGACATCCGGCGCGCCGCGGTGTACATGGCGCAGCAGCGCATCGCCCAGACCTACCGCAAGGGGCGGGTGCTGCTCGCTGGCGACGCCGCGCATCTGATGCCGCCGTTTGCGGGCCAGGGCCTGAACTCCGGCGTGCGCGACGCCGCCAACATCGCATGGAAGCTGGCGGCCCATGTGCGCGCTGAGGCCAGCGACCGGCTGCTCGACACCTACGAGCAGGAGCGCCGGCCCCATGCGGCCGACATGGTGCGGCTCTCGTACCGCATCGGCAAGGTCGTGATGAGCACGCAGCCGGCGCTGACCGCGGTGCGCGACTGGTCCATCTCCGCGCTCGGGCTCTATCCGGCCGCCAAGGCCTGGATCGTCGGCATGAAGTTCCTGCGCCAGCCGCACTACGTGGCGGGCTGCGTGCGCAGCCCTTCGAGCCGGCTGCTGCCGGCGGCGCGGGACCTGGTCGGCAAGGCGATGGCCCAGCCCCGGGTCCGCACGCAGGCCGGCACGGTCGATGGGCTGGACGCCCACCTTGGAACGGACTGGGCGCAGCTGCATTTCAGGCGCGACGGCTGGATCGAGCTCACGAGCCGCCCCGCAGGCCAGCGGCGCTTTGCGCGCACCAGCGTGCAGGACCTCGACGGCCTGTTCACGGATCTCGCGTCCAGCGATGTGCGCCTGCTCGTGCGCCCCGACCGCTACGTGGCCGCGGCCGCGTCGGACCCGCAGGAACTCGCCGAGGCCTTCGCCGCGCTCGAGGTCTGGCTGCCGCAGCTGGCACAGCGCTTCGAGGTCCATGGCGCGGCGCAGCCGACCTCCGAACAGCCGCGCGACACCGTGCACGCCTGAGCGCCACCGCGCCTGGGCCCCCACCCAACAACCGCATCGAACACACCACAGAAAGGATGCCATCTTGAAACTCATGAGCTACTCCACGCACGGAGCAGAAAGCTTCGGCCTCGTCGTCGACGGAGGCGTCGTGGATTTGAAAGCCGCGCTCGGCAACCGCTACGCCGACCTGAAGGCACTCATCGCGGCCGACGGCCTGGAACTGGCGCGCAAGGCCGCCGCCGGCCGCCAGGCCGACCACCGGCTCGACGAGCTGCGCTACCTGCCGGTCATTCCCAACCCCGGAAAGATCTGGTGCGCGGGCCTGAACTACGGCGAACATGTGCGCGAGACGGGCCGTGAGATCACCGACAAGCCCGTGTACTTCCTGCGCTTCGCCGACTCCCAGGTCGGACACGAGCAGCCGATCCTGCGGCCCGCGGAGTCGGAGCGGCTGGACTACGAAGGCGAGATCGCCGTGGTCATCGGACGCGAGGGCCGGCGCATCCGCGAGGCCGATGCCTGGAGCCACATTGCGGGCTATGCCTGCTACAACGATGCGTCCATCCGGGACTGGCAGCTGCACACGAGCCAGTGGTGCCCGGGCAAGAACTTCCACGCCACCGGAGGCTTTGGCCCCTGGCTCGTGACGGCCGACGAGATCGAGGCCGACGCCGAGCTGGACGTGGTGACGCGCCTGAACGGGGTCGAGGTGCAGCGCGCGACGACCCGCATGATGGTCCACAGCATCCCGCGCCTGATCGCCTATGCCTCCACCGTGGCGCCGTTGCGCGCCGGCGATGTGATCGTGACGGGAACGCCGGGCGGGGTGGGGGCCAAGCGCACACCGCCGCTGTGGATGAAGGACGGCGACGTCGTCGAGGTCGAGGTCGGCCGGCTGGGCACCCTGCGCAACTTCGTCAAGGACGAGCAGGTTTGACAACAACGGTCGCGCGCCCGCCGGACGCGAGGGTCCGCTGGGCGCCGACCCCCTGAGGAGACATCCAATGCATTTGAAGAATCTGCTGAAACTTGGCGCCGCCGCCGCAACCCTGTGCACGGGCGTGTCGCTGATGGCCCAGCCCACCGTGGGCGTGCTGCTGTCGTCCACGGGGCCGGCCGCATCGCTCGGCATCCTCGAGAAGAACGGCGTGCTCGCCGCCGCAGCCGGGGCCAGCCAGAAGTTCAAGCTGGTCCACCTCGACGACGCGAGCGATCCGTCCGAGGCCACCCGGCTCACGCGCAAGCTGATCACCGAAGAAAAGGTCGACGCCATCATCGGCACCACGGGAACGCCGGCGGCCTTGGCCATGGTCAACGTGGTCGCGGAAGGCAGGACCCCCGTGATCTCGCTCGCACCGGCCAACATCCTCGTGACGCCTGTCGAGGGCCCCAAGCGCTGGGTTTTCAAGACGACCACGAACGACGACCACGAGGGCAAGCCGCTGTTCCAGCACATGCAGGCGAGCGGCACGAAGTCGCTGGCCTTCATCGGCTTTTCCGACTCGTATGGCGAGCAGTGGGTCAAGATGTCCCGGCAGCTGGCCGCGGCGCACCAGGTCACGCTGGTGGCCGAGGAGCGCTACGCGCGCACCGACACCTCGGTCGCGTCGCAGGTCCTGAAGATCGTCTCCAAGGCGCCGGATGCCGTCGTGATCGCCGGTTCGGGCGGCGGTGCGGCAACGCCGCTGCTCGAGCTGCGCAAGCGCGGGTTCAAGGGCCGGATCTACGTGACGCTGGGCGCGACCTTCGGCGACTTCATCAAGTTGTCGGGACCCCAGGCCGAAGGCATCTTCGCCCCGTTCGCCGCCGTCATGAACGTCGGCCAGCTGCCCGAGGGCGACCCGGCCAAGAAGGCGGCCAGCGCGTTCGTGCAGGCCTACGAGGCCCGGTTCGGCGCCGGCACGGGCAACATCTTTGCGGCCTCCGCATGGGACGCGGTCCAGCTGCTCGATGCGGCCGTCCCCGTGGCCCTGAAGACGGCGGCCCCGGGCACGCCCGAGTTCCGGGAAGCCCTGCGGACGGCCCTGGAGAACCTGCAGGGCATCAACGCGGCGCGTGGCACCTACACCATGTCGCCCGCCGACCACACGGGCCTGGACGCCAGCGCGCTGCAGGTCGGCGTGTACACGCAGGGCCGCTGGGTTCTGGCGAAGTAGGCAGCTCTTGCACCCTTTGCGCCGCCCGGGTTCGGGCGGCGCGCTCCACAACAGGCAACAGGCCCCATGGACTCTTCAATCGCAGCCATTTTGTCGCTGGACGGCGCGGTGAACGGCGCGGTCTACGCGCTGCTCGCGCTGGCGACGGTGCTCGTGTTTCTCGTCACCCGCGTCATCTTCATTCCCCAGGGTGAGTTTGTCGCCTACGGGGCGCTGACCTTCGCCGCGCTGCACGCCCAGACCACGCCCGGTGTGGTCTGGCTGGTGCTCGCGCTGGCGGCCCTGGCCGGCCTGGGCGAGGCGATCGCGCAGCGCCAGCGCGGCCGCCCGCTGGTGCAAGCGGCCGCGGAGGTCGCGCGCCTGGTCGCGCCCGGCACGCTCGTCGCTGTCGGCGTGCTGGCCCTGTCGCCGATGGAGTCCATGCTGGCGCAGAGCGTGGCGGCCATCGCGCTGGTCACGGCCCTGGGGCCGCTGCTCTACCACGTCGCCTACCAGCGCCTCGCAGATGCCAGCGTGCTGGTGCTGCTGATCGTCTCGGTCGGCGTCCACTTCGCGTTGACCGGCCTGGGGCTGGTCTTCTTCGGCCCCGAAGGGTTTCGCAATCCGGTCTTCTGGGATGCCAGCTTCTCGACCGGCCCGCTCACCTGGACCGGCCAGGCGCTGATCACGTTCGCGGCGATGGCGCTCATGATGCTGGTGCTCTTCTACTACTTCGAACGGACCCTGCGCGGCAAGGCGCTGCGGGCGACGGCCGTCAACCGGCTCGGCGCCCGCTTGATGGGCATCTCGCCCCAGCAGGCAGGCAGGCAGGCGTTCGCGCTGGCCGCCTTCATCGGCGCGGTGTCGGGTCTGCTGATCGGCTCGACGACGACCATGTTCTACGACTCGGGCTTCCTGATCGGCCTGAAGGGCTTCGTGGCCGCCATCATCGGTGGCCTGGCGAGCTACCCCGCCGCCGCCGTGGGGGCGCTGTTCGTCGGCATCCTGGAATCCTTCGGCTCGTTCTGGGCCAGCGCCTTCAAGGAGGTGATCGTGTTCACGCTCATTCTTCCCATCCTGCTCTGGCGCAGCCTGGCCAGCCCGCATGCCGAGGAGGAGCAGTGACCATGGACACACTCACGCAAGCGGCGCGGACCGCGGCTGCGCGGTGGGGCCATCGGTGGCCACCAGCACCCGGTAGCCGGCCTGGTCCAGCGCCTCGTGCAGCATGGCCAGATTCTCGGGCGCGTCGTCCACGATCAGCACCAGGGCGGTTTCATTGGTGGCGGGGTGGGACAGCACGG
>DATKFT010000717.1:0-3125 GCA_035544335.1 Pseudorhodoferax sp. | reverse complement strand
CGTGCTGAAGGTGTCCCACGCCGGATTCGGTCAACCGGAGCTGCCCTTCTACGAAAACATTGCGAAAGGGCTGAATTGCCCCGTCATTCCTGCGTTCTACGGCGGGGGCGTGGACGAGCCCACGGGACGAACCTGGCTGCTGATGGAAGACCTTTCAGCTTCGCACCAGCGCCCCAGCGCTGCGCCCTTGCCGCCGACGTTCGCGCGGAGCGCGCGCATCGTGCAAGCGTTGGCGCGGTTTCACGCGGCTGGATGGAACAAGGCATGGCCGGACCTCGGCCCAACGCTTTGGGCACGACTGCGATCGTCGGAATGGCTGGATGCAGCATGCGGCCGCTTGTTCGCTCAGGCTGGCGATGCCTTGGACGATGGCATGCGAGATGCCTATGCGCGGTTCCTGCGTGGCTTCCCCACGCTCGTGGAGCAGGCCGATCGGCTCCAGGGCAGGACGCTCATCCATGGCGATGCGCACGTCTGGAACTGGATGCTGCCACGGGACGACTGCGGCGACTCGCCCAAGCTCATCGACTGGGACGGTTGGCATGTGGGCGTCGGCGTCTGGGACCTGGCCTACATGATGGCCGTGCAATGGGACCGCGGCGTGCGCCAGCGCTTCGAAACACCTTTGCTGGACCGTTACCACGCAGCGCTCAGCGCCTGCGGCGTGACGGGCTATCCGCGCGCAACGCTGCAGGAAGACTACCGGCTGGCGGTGCTGCTGCACATGCGAACGCCGATCGCACGATTTGCCGGGGACATGTCGCCCTACGTTTGGTGGCCTCAGCTCACGCGTGTTCGACAGGCGGTGGAAGACCTCGGCTGCCTCGATTTGTTGGTCTGATCCGGTCCGCAGAATCGCAAGGAACACGTCCCGCCCAAGCGTGCGCAGGACGCGCGCTGCCTCGCCGTGGCCATCAGCAGCAGCGGCCCTTGCCCGCGCCGTAGCGCGCCTCCAGGCGCTCCCGGAAGAAGGCCTCGTAGTCCATGGGTGCGCGGTCCGGGTGCGTGGCGGCCATGTGCGACAAATAGGTGTCGTAGTCCGGCAGGCCGACCATGAGCCGCAGCGACTGCCCCACCGCGCGCGCCGAGCGCGCGAGGTAGCGCCCGGCCTGCGGCAACGTGCCCTGCAAATTCATCGCGCCGCCAGCGCCTCGTACGGCGTCTCGTGCGCCGTCGGGCGGTTGCTCGCGCGCGCCGCCAGGCAGGCCTTGACGCTGTAGACCAGCACGCTCAGCACCACGAAGATGAACAGCGCGCAGAGCGCGGCGTCCAGCCGGTCGTTGAAGACGATGCGGGCCATGGCCTCGGGCGTCTTGGCCGGGGCCACGAGCACGCCGTTGGCCAGGCCTTCGGAGTAGCGGGCCGCGTGCGACAGGAAGCCGATCTTGGGGTCGGCCGAGAAGATCTTCTGCCAGCCCGCGGTCAGCGTGCAGGCCAGCAGCCAGACGGCCGGCGCGATGGCCACCCAGGCGTAGCGCTCGCGCTTCATGCGGAACAGCACGACCACGCCCAGCATCAGCGCCACGGCGGCCAGCATCTGGTTGGAGATGCCGAACAGCGGCCACAGCGTGTTGATGCCGCCCAGCGGATCGACCACGCCCTGGTACAGGAAGTAGCCCCAGGCCGCCACGCACAGTGCCGTGGCCAGGAGGTTGGCCGGCAGCGAATCGGTGCGCTTGAGCGCGGGCACGAAGCTGCCCAGGAGGTCCTGCAGCATGAAGCGGCCCGCACGCGTGCCGGCGTCCACGGCCGTCAGGATGAACAGCGCCTCGAACAGGATCGCGAAGTGGTACCAGAAGGCCATCATGGCCTGGCCGCCGATGACCTGGTGCAGGATGTGGGCCATGCCCACGGCCAGCGTGGGCGCGCCGCCGGCGCGGCCCAGGATGGTGCTCTCGCCCACGTCCTTGGCGGTCTGCACCAGCATCTCGGGCGTGACCGCGAAGCCCCAGCCCGAGATCGCCTGGGCCACGGCCTCGGGCGTGCTGCCCACCAGCGCGGCCGGGCTGTTCATCGCGAAGTACACGCCGGGCTCGATGCAGGCCGCGGCCACCAGCGCCATGATGGCGACGAAGGATTCGGCCAGCATGCCGCCATAGCCGATGAAGCGCGCGTGGCGCTCGTTGTCCAGCATCTTGGGCGTGGTGCCCGAGGAGATCAGCGCGTGGAAGCCCGACACCGCGCCGCAGGCGATGGTGATGAACAGGAACGGGAACAAATTGCCCGACCAGACCGGGCCGTTGCCCTGCGCGAACTGCGTGATGGCCGGCATCTGCAGCTGCGGGCTGACCCAGACGATGCCGATGGCCAGCGCGATGATGGTGCCGATCTTGAGGAAGGTGGACAGGTAGTCGCGCGGCGCCAGCAGCAGCCACACGGGCAGGCTGGCGGCGACGAAGCCGTAGCCGATCAGCATCCAGGTCAGGGCCTTGCCGTCGAAGGTGAACAGCGGGCCCCAGACCGGGTCGGCGCTGACGGCCTGGCCGCCGAAGATGGCGGCCATCAGCAGCACGAAGCCGATGACGGAGACCTCACCGATGCGGCCGGGCCGGATGTAGCGCAGGTACACGCCCATGAACAGCGCCACGGGGATCGTGGCCGCCACCGTGAAGGTGCCCCAGGGCGATTCGGCCAGGGCCTTGACCACGATCAGCGCGAGCACCGCGAGGATGATGACCATGATCATGAAGGTGCCGAACAGCGCGATCATGCCGGGCACGGCGCCCATCTCCTGCTTGACCAGGTCGCCCAGCGAGCGTCCGTCGCGGCGCGTGGAGATGAACAGGATGATGAAGTCCTGCACGGCACCGGCGAACACCACGCCGGCCAGGATCCAGAGCATGCCGGGCAGGTAACCCATCTGCGCGGCCAGCACGGGGCCGACCAGCGGGCCGGCGCCGGCAATCGCGGCGAAGTGGTGGCCGAACAGCACGTTCTTGTCGGTGGGCACGTAGTCCAGGCCGTCGTTGTGGCGGTGCGCGGGTGTCATGCGCTTGCCATCCAGGCCCAGTACCTTGTCGGCGATGAACAGGCTGTAGTAGCGGTAGGCGATCAGGTAGGTGCAGATCGCGGCGGTGACGATCCACAGCGCGTTGATGCTCTCGCCGCGCGAGAGGGCCACGGTG
>DATKFT010000716.1:0-5802 GCA_035544335.1 Pseudorhodoferax sp. | reverse complement strand
GTGGGGCTGCCCGCCCAGAGCTGCAGGTGCTGCAGCGCGGCCTGGTTCGGCCCGGCGAAGAAGTTCACCAGCGTGGGGCCGGAAGCCAGACCGATGTCGAGGGCCAACTGTTGCATCAAGGGGGGTGGGCGGGTGGCGGGGGACAGCCCCCGTAGAATTCGGCAGGATTTTAGTCTCCCACGCGTTGCCCCTGTGCCGTCGCAGGCACCCTGCCCCATGAGCCATACCCCCGCCTCCCCCGCTCCGCTGTCCTACAAGGACGCCGGCGTCGACATCGATGCCGGCGACGCGCTGGTCGAACGCATCAAGCCGCTGGCCAAGAAGACGATGCGCGAAGGCGTTCTGGCCGGCATCGGCGGCTTCGGCGCGCTGTTCGAAGTGCCCAAGCGCTACCAGGAGCCCGTGCTGGTCTCGGGCACCGACGGCGTGGGCACCAAGCTCAAGCTGGCCTTCGAGTGGAACATGCACGACACCGTGGGCATCGACCTCGTGGCCATGAGTGTCAACGACGTGCTCGTGCAGGGCGCCGAGCCGCTGTTCTTCCTGGACTACTTCGCCTGCGGCAAGCTGGACGTGGACACGGCGGCTGCCGTGGTCGGCGGCATCGCCAAGGGCTGCGAGCTGTCGGGCTGCGCGCTGATCGGCGGCGAGACCGCCGAGATGCCGGGCATGTACCCGGCCGGCGAGTACGACCTGGCCGGTTTCGCGGTCGGTGCCGTGGAAAAGCGCAAGATCCTGACGGGTCAGGGCATCGTGGCCGGCGACGTGGTGCTGGGCCTGGCCTCGTCCGGCGTGCACTCCAACGGCTTCAGCCTGGTGCGCAAGTGCATCGAGCGCGCCGAGGCGGCGGGCAATGTACCGGCCCAGCTCGACGGCAAGCCCTTCAAGCAGGCCGTCATGGAGCCCACCCGTCTGTACGTCAAGAACGTGCTGGCCGCACTGGCCCAGCACCCGATCAAGGCCCTGGCCCACATCACGGGCGGCGGCCTGCAGGAAAACATCCCGCGCGTGCTGCCCGAGGGCCTGGCCGCGCACCTGAAGGCCGGCAGCTGGCCGCAGACCGAGCTGTTCGCCTGGCTGCAGGCCACGGCCGGCATCGACGACACCGAGATGAACCGCACCTTCAACAACGGCATCGGCATGGTGGTCGTGGTGCCGGCGGCCGAGGCCGACGCCACGGCCGCGACGCTGCGCGCGGCCGGCGAGACGGTCCACGCCATCGGCGCCATCGCGGCACGTGGCGACGGCGCGGCCGTGGTGGTCGCCTGAGGCCGTTGCGCTCACGCTGGAACGCCTAGGGTGAAAGCGGGCCGGCCCGCTGCCGGGCCCGCACCCAGTCCATGAAGGCGCGCAGCGCCGGGCTCACCTGGCGCCGGCCGGGGTAGTACAGGTGAAACCCGGGCTCGGGCGGACACCAGTCCGCCAGCGCCTGCACGAGCTGGCCGGCCGCCAGCGCGGGCCCGGCCATGGCCTCGTAGACATAGGCCCAGCCCACGCCGCCCAGCGCGGCACCGAGCGCCAGGCGCTGGTCGTCCACGGTCAAGGGGCCGGACACATCCAGCGCCCTGGCCACATCGCCCTTGCGGAACTGCCAGTGGTACAGCGCGCCGCTCGGAAAACGCTGGCGCACGCAGGGCCGCACCAGCAGGTCTTCGGGCTGCTGCGGCAGGCCCTGGGCCTGGGCCACATCGGGCCGCGCCACCACGCAAAAGCGCTGCAGCGGCCCCACGGGCACCGCCACCATGCCCTGCGGCAGGGCTTCGGGGAAGCGCACGCCGGCGTCGAAACCACCCGACACGATGTCGGCCATGGCGTCCTGGCTGCTGACTTCGAGCTGGATGCCGGGATGCGCGCGCAGGAAGTCGCCCAGCAAGGGCTCCAGCCACAGGTTCGCGGCGCTGCGCGGCAGGTTCAGCCGCAGCGTGCCGCGCACCAGGGCCTGGAACTGGCCCACGTTGGCCAGCGCACTGTCCAGGCCGGCCAGCAGCGGCCGCAACTGGGCCAGCAGCGCGCGGCCGGCCTCGGTGGGCGCCACGCTGCGCGTGGTGCGCTGCAGCAGCGGCACGCCCAGGGACTGCTCCAGCGTGCGCACCGCCTGGCTCAGGGCCGAGGGCGAGACGTTCAGCGCCTGGGCCGCACGCCGGTAGCTCGACCACTCGGCGACGGCGGCCAGCGCGCGCAGGTGCAGGAGTTCAGGGCTTGCCATGTGCTGATTGTGCGGCCATACCGCACAGTGCGTGCACCTCAACCTGGATTGTGCAGATTGGCTCGACAGCGCATCATCCGGACCGAAAGGAAAAAACCGATGTCCACCCCCTCCCCACGCCCGCTTGCGGGCCACGCCATCCACCCGCTCGGCCTGGGCTGCATGGGCATGAGCGAGTTCTACGGCCCGTCCGACGAGGCCGAATCGCTGGGCACGCTGCGCGCCGCGCGCGCACTCGGCGTGCAGCACTTCGACACGGCCGACACCTACGGCCTGGGCCACAACGAGGAACTGCTGGGCCGCTTCCTGCGCGACCTGGCGCCGAGCGAGCGGGCCGGCCTCGTGGTCGCCACCAAGTTCGGCATCGTGCGCGCCCAGGGCAGCTACGAGCGCCGCATCGACAACTCGCCGGCCTACATCCGCGCCGCCTGCGAGGCTTCGCTCAAGCGCCTGGGCGTGGAACGCATCGGCCTGTACTACTGCCACCGGCGCGACCCGCAGGTGCCGCTGGCCGAGGTCGTGGGTGCCATGGCCGAGCTCGTGCAGGCCGGCAAGGTGGCGGCGCTGGGCCTCTCGGAGGTCAGCGCGGACAGCCTGCGCCAGGCCCATGCCCAGCACCCGATCGCGGCCGTGCAGAGCGAATACTCGCTCTGGGAGCGCGGTGCCGAGGCCGCCGTGCTGCCGGCCACGCGCGAACTGGGCGTGGCCTTCGTCGCCTACAGCCCGCTGGGCCGGGCCGTGCTGACCGACCAGCCGCCCGCGGCGCAGACGCTGGCGGCCGACGACTTCCGGCGCGCGCTGCCGCGCCTGCAGGGCGAGGCTGGGGCTGCCAATCTGCGGCTGCGCGCGCAACTGGCCGCGCGCGCGGCCGAACTCGGCCAGCCCGTGGCCGCGCTGGCCCTGGCCTGGCTGCTGCAGCGCCAGCCGCACGTGCTGCCGATCCCGGGCACGCGGCGCCAGGCCCATCTGCGCCAGAACCTGGAGGCCTGCGCGCTGCAGCTGCCCGAGCCGCTGCTGGCCGAGCTCGACGGCCTGTTCGCGCCAGGCAATGTGCAGGGCGCGCGCTACCCGGACGCCGGCTTCGCGGGCGTGGAGACGCGCTGATCAGCCGCCTGCGCTGCCCTCGTCGAGCAGCAGCGGCTGCGCCAGCACCTTGTCGATGCGCTTGCCGTCCAGGTCCAGCACCTCGAACACCCAGCCCGCGCACTCGATGCGTTCGCCCGTGGCCGGCAGGTGGCCGGACACGGCCATGAGCAGGCCGGCCACGGTGTTGTAGCGGCCGCGGTCCTCCTCGGGCAAGGCGTCGATGTCCAGGCGCGACTTGAGCTCGCCGACCGGCATCAGCCCGTCCAGCAGCCAGGAACCGTCGCCGCGCGGCGTGGCCCAGGCCTCGGTCTGGGTCTCGGGCTGCAGCTCGCCCGTGATGGCTTCCAGCAGGTCGCGTGGCGTGAGCACGCCCTGCACCACGCCGTACTCGTCGACCACGAAGACCATGCGGCCCGCACGCGCGCGGAACTGCTCGAGCAGCTCCAGGCCCGAC
Organism: Pseudorhodoferax sp.; assembly: GCA_035544335.1. Taxonomy (GTDB): domain Bacteria; phylum Pseudomonadota; class Gammaproteobacteria; order Burkholderiales; family Burkholderiaceae_C; genus Pseudorhodoferax. The sequence continues at coordinate 2,056 of DATKFT010000716.1, read as the reverse complement.
AGCGTCTCGGGCACGAAGGTGGCGGGCAGCGCATGGGCACCGATCAGCGCCTCGCGGTCCTGCCCGGCCAGCGCGAGCAGGCGCGCCACGCTGACGATGCCGACCACGTCTTCGAGCGAACCGCGGCACACGGGGTACCAGGAGTGGCCCGCATGCTCGGCCTCGCCGCCGGCCAGGCGCAGGGCCTCCAGCACGGGCAGGCCGGCATCGAGCCAGCCCACGTCGCCGCGCGGCACCATGATGGAGGTCAGCGGGCGCTCGTCGAGCCGGAACAGGTTGCGCACCATCTGGTGCTCGTGCGCCTCGATCACGCCGGCGTCCACGCCCTCCTCCAGGCTCGCGGCGATCTCCTCCTCGGTCACGGCGCGCCCGCCCGTGGTGTCCACGCGCAGCGCCGCCAGCACGCCCTGGGTGCTCAGCGAGAGCAGCCGCACGAAGGGCTTGGCCACGGTGGCCACCCAGGTCATGGGCCGCGCCACCCATTGCGCCACGGTCTCGGGGTAGAGCTGGGCGATGCGCTTGGGCACGAGCTCGCCGAACACGATGGTCACGAAGGTGATGGCCGTGACCACGAGCGCCGTGGCGCCCACGTCGGCCACGCGCTCGCCCAGGCCCAGCGCCTCCAGCCAGCCGGCCACGGCGCTGCTGAACGCGGCCTCGCCCAGGATGCCGTTGAGCATGCCGATCAGCGTGATGCCGACCTGCACCGAGGACAGGAACTGCGTGGGCTGCGCCAGCAGGGCCAGCGCCGCGGCCGCGCCCTTGTGGCCGCTCTCGGCCATGGCCAGCAGGCGCACCTTGCGGCTCGTGGCCAGCGCCATCTCCGACATCGCGAACACGCCGTTGAGCGCGGTCAACAGCGCGATCAGCAAAAAGTCCATCAGCGCAGCGGCGCAGGCGCGGACAGTACCGACGGGGGCAGGACCATGGTGTAGGCCTTGTCCAGCGCCATCCAGGTGACCAGCACGGCGCCCAGGATCATCACGCCGTACAGCATGCGGTGGATGTCCTCGCGCGGTCGGGCCAGCGTCCAGATGTCCTGGAAGGCGCGTCCGAAGTGCGCACGCACGCGCTCGAGCCGGCGCCGGCCCACCACGATGGAGATCTGCATGCGCTTGATCGCCAGCAGGCCGTACAGGCAGACCGCCCAGGTGATGGCCACGAGCACCCACGAACGCATGCCGGTCTCGACCAGCGGGTCGACCAGCTGGTGCACGCCGGCCAGCAGCAGCGCGTAGATCACGAGCGCATAGGCGCCGGCCCACCACTGCTGGCGCGTGAACAGCTCGATGTCGGCCACGCAGGCGCCATAGGCCATCTGCAGCTCGGAACGGTCGATATCACCCAATTCGCCATACGCAGAGTTCGAATCCATGAGTTCCTCCCTGTAGCTTGGTACGCAATCTACCGCATCGGCGCGTGTAGAGTCGCGCCTCGTTGACGGAGAACACATGGCGTCTTATCTGATCGGGGATGTGCAGGGCTGCGACGAAGCCCTGGGCCGGCTGCTGCAGGCCATCGATTTCTCACCGAGCCGCGACCGCATCTACGTGCTCGGCGACCTGGTCAATCGCGGGCCGGCCTCGGCCGAGGTACTGCGCCGGCTCATGGCGCTGGACGGCAGCGCACAGTGCCTGCTCGGCAACCACGACATGCACCTGCTGGCCTGTGCCTGGGGCGTGCGCCGCCCGCACAGGCGCGACACGCTGGACACCGTGCTGGCCGCGCCCGACCGCGCCGCGCTGCTGGACTGGCTGCGCTGCCAGCCACTGGCGCTGCACGAAACCGTGGCCGGGCGCGAACTGCTGATGGTCCACGCGGGCGTGCTGCCGCAGTGGACCGCCGCACAGACGGTCGCACTGGCCGGCGAGCTGCAGAGCGTGCTGCGCGGGCCCGACATCGGCGACTTCCTGCACGGCATGTACGGCAACCAGCCCGACCGCTGGGACGCGGGCCTGGCCGGCAACGACCGGCTGCGCGTGATCATCAATGCGCTCACGCGGCTGCGCTTTTGCACGGCCGAGGGGCAGATGGAGTTCGAGACCAAGGAAGGCGT
>DATKFT010000715.1:0-3599 GCA_035544335.1 Pseudorhodoferax sp. | reverse complement strand
TGGTGCGACAGCAGGCGCATGCGGCTGCCGCCGGCCGGCGTCATCGTGATGTAGGACGCATCGCAATCGCCCCAGGCCTGGGTGGCCGGAACCACCTTGTGGTGGAAGCACGGCGCCGTGCCCAGCGGCGCCGCGGGCGCGGGCGCACTGCCCGACAGGCGCAGCTCGCAGAAGCGAAAGCCCTCCCACTCGCCGGCCACCACGAGCTGCTCGGCAGTCTGCGCCAGCACCGGCAGCTCGCCGTAGACCTTGCTCCAGCCCAGCTCCTCGCGGCCGCTCAGGATGGGCTCGGCCATGTCTTCCCAGCAGACCGGCTGGAACCAGCCCTGCAGTTCGGTGCCGCGGTGCGTGAACACCACGGGGATGCGCAGCATCAGCATGTGGTAGCCACGCCCGCCCAGCCAGTCGATCTCGCGCAGCGCGGCGAACTCGACGGCGAGCCGTGGCGTTCCCCACAGCGCGAAGCCCGCGGGCAGCATCTGCGCGAGCGCCGCGCCATCGGCCTCGAACAGCGCGTAGGCCACGCTGCGCAGCGGGCTCCGGGCCTGGTCGTAGACCGGCCCGCCGGCCGACACCTGGCGCGGGCCGGACATGGTGCCGAACACCGCGGGCATGCGCGGAATGGATGACCGCACCGGCGTGCTCACCGCTCGCCCTTCATGAGTTCGACGATGTCCTTCTCGCCCACGGCGGTCCTGCGCGCGTAGTCGGTGTACTCGGCCGTGCCCTGGTACATGAGTTCGATGCCGTAGCGGTCGGCGCTGGCCTGGAAGGCCGGGTCCTTGACGGCGGCCTGGATGGCGCCGTCCAGCGCCCTGACCACCTCGGGCGTCAGGCCGGCCGGCCCGGCGATGCCCAGCGGCGAGCGCACGGCCATCTTGTAGCCGGCCTCCTGCAGCGTGGGCGCGTCCGGGAAGTCCTTGGGGCGCTTGTCGCCGGCCGTGGCCAGCACGCGGATCTGGCCGGCCTTCACGAAGGGCACGACGGTGTTGGTGACCGAGATGGCCTGGATCTGGCCGCCCAGCAGCGCGTTGATGGACTCCGAGTCGCCCTTGAAGGGCACGGCCGTCCACTTGGCGCCCGTGAGCTTGCCGAGCTGGGCCATCACCGCCTGGTTCACGCTGTACAGCGCCGAGATGCCGTAGAACACGCCGTCCTTGCCCTGCCTGGACTGCTCGACGAGCTGCTCGATGTTCTTGACGGGCGAGTCCGCGCGCACGGCGATCGCGTAGTTGTAGCCCGCGACCATGGACACGTAGCTGAGGTCCTTGAGCGGGTCGTACTGCACCTTCTCCAGGTAGGGCTGGCGGAACACGCCCAGCGGCACCATGGACAGCGTGTAGCCGTCCGGCCTGGCCTGCTGCAGGCGCTGCACGCCCATGGTGCCGTTGGCGCCGGGGCGGTTGTCCACCACCACGGGCTGCCGGAGCGTGCGGCCCATGTGCTCGGCCAGCGCGCGGGCCAGGATGTCGGTCGTGCCGCCGGCCGCGTAGGACACGATCAGCGTGATCGGCTGCCGGGGGAAGGCCTGGGCCTGCGCGGCGAACGGCAGGGCGGCCGTGGCGGCCAGGGCGGTGAGGGTCAGGAGCGTGCGGCGGCTGAACATGGATGTCTCGGTGTGCAGGGAGAAAGTGAGGGGCGTTCCCGGACGGCGGGAGCGGGACGGGTGCGGTGTGTGCCGATGTCGGGCGCGCGGGCCGCATGGGCCGCGTGCGCAGGAGCGCCGCATGTCCCGTTCCGGCCGTCGGGTTTCTTCGCGACAGGCCTGCGGCATGGCGCCGCGCGGCCTGGCTTGCGGGGAATTCTAGGAACGGCTTCGGCGACTTTCGGTCGTCAATCGTTGCCGCACAGGACATGCTGCCCTGCAGGACCTGCGCAGGCCGTGACGGCTCGGAAGGCCCTCAGGACCACTCTGCGGCCCGCTGCGCGAGCGCGTCGCGCAGCCCCGCGAACAGGCCGGTCGAGGGCGTGCGCCGGCGGTGCAGCAGCATGATCTGGCCGGTCAGCTCGGGCATGCGCACGTCGATGGGCACCAGCCCGGCCGAGGCCTGCGCCTGCATGGACTGCGTCGCGAACAGCCCGAGCAGGTCGGAGTCCAGCAGCAGCGGCGCGAACCGGGCCGCCGAGGAATCGACCTCGACGCGCACGTTCATGTGCTCGAAGCCCGCGTCGGCGAACGCGCGCTCGACATGCTGGCGCAGCGCGACGTCCTGGCTCGGCAGCAGCCACTGGGCCCGGGCCAGCTCGGCCATGTCCACGCTGCGGCCCGCCAGCGGGTGGCTGGCACGGCCGGCCACGCAGTAGCGCTGCGTGCCGATCCGGGTCGCCACGACCTCGGGTGGCAGCGCCGTGGCCTCGAAGCCCACGGCCAGGTCCAGCGCGCCGCTGGACACGCGCGCGAGCAGCTCGCCCGTGAGCTGCACGCTGACCAGGATGCGCGTGCGCGGATCGCGCGCCAGAAAGCGCGACACCACGGGCAAGGCCAGCGCATGCAGCAGCGCGGGTACCACGCCGAGGCGGATGCTGCCGCCCACGTTGCCGCGTTCGCCCGCCATCTCGTGCGCGACGGACTGGGCCAGCGCGCGCGAATCCACGGCGCGGCGGTACAGGGTCTGGCCCGCGGGCGTCATGGCCAGCTGCGCGCCGCGCTCGATCAGCGCGAGCCCGAAATGCTGCTCCAGCTTGCGCACGACCTTGGTGACGGCCGAGGGCGTGAGGCCGCACTTGCTGGCCGCCTTCTGGAAGCTGCCCGTCTCGCAGACCTGCGCGAACACATGGAGGTCTTCAAGCCGGAAGGACACAGGCGGCCTCCGGCGGGCAAATGGCAACAAGGTTCGTCATGGAGCACCTGGCATGGGCCGGGGGCCGCGATGCTACCAAGGGCGTGGCTGTCCCCTCCCCGATCGCCCAAGCACGACCGTCGCCTGCAACTTGGCGACAATCGCCCTCCGCATCCCCACCGCACGCCACGCCTCTTGTCTTCGCTCCCGCCCATGCCAACGCCTGACTTCTCGGCCCACACGCCGATGATGGCCCAATATCTAGGTCTCAAGGCCGACTTCCCCGACACGCTGGTGTTCTACCGCATGGGGGACTTCTACGAGATGTTCTATGCCGACGCCGAGCGCGCCGCGGCGCTGTTGGACATCACGCTCACGCGGCGCGGCCAGTCGGCCGGCGAGCCCGTCACGATGTGCGGCATCCCGTTCCACGCGGTCGAAAGCTACCTGGCCAAGCTGATACGCCTGGGTGAGTCGGTCGCGATCTGCGAGCAGGTCGGCGAGGTCACGGGCAAGGGTCCCGTGGAACGCAAGGTCGTGCGCGTGGTCACGCCGGGCACGCTGACCGACAGCGCGCTGCTGGCCGACAAGACCGAGTCCGTGCTGGCCGCCTTCTATCCTGGCCCGCGCCAGCGCTGCGGCCTGGCCTGGCTCGCGCTCACGCAGTCCGAGCTGCAACTGACCGAGTGCAGCATGGACGAGCTGCCGGGCTGGCTGGCCCGCATCGCCCCGGCCGAGCTGCTGCTGCCGGCCGACGTGCCCGACGCGCTGGAGGCCCGCATCCGCAGCCTGCGCCTCATGACGCCGCAGGGCGGCCCG
>DATKFT010000714.1:0-3306 GCA_035544335.1 Pseudorhodoferax sp. | reverse complement strand
TCAACGCGCCCGCGCGCACGCGTCGGGTGGACCCCAACGAGAACGAACTGCCCGAACGGGTCTCGGCCGACCCACCGCCGCCGCCCGGCTCCGGCGCCGGCGCCGGCGGCGCCGTCGCGCGGCAGGCGCTGGCCGCGTACGCGCAGACGACGCCGCGCGAAACCCAGCGCCAGCCGATCACGCGCGTGGCCGAACTTATGCGCCAGCCGGCCTGGACGCTGCCGCAGGACACCCCCGTGCTGGAGGCCTGGAAGCTGCTGGCCTACCACGGCCATGGCATGGCCCCCGTCGTGGGCGCCTCCGGCATGCTGGTGGGCGTTGTCTTGCAGGCCGATCTGCTGCGCGCCGAGCGCCTGGCCGTGCCCGACCTGGACCCTGCCGTCTGGCAGGCGTTGATGGCCCAGCCCATCGCCGACCTGATGTGGACCCCCGTGCCCAGCACCACGCCCGACACCGACATCCGGCGCGTGGCCGGCGTGCTGCACGACAGCGGCCTGCCCGGCCTGCCCGTGGTGGACGAGGCCGGCCTGGTCACGGGCGTGCTCACGCGCGGCGACATCGTGCGCGCCGTGGCCCAGGACCCGCCGCTGGACCTGTGGGGTTAGCGGGTTTCGTGTCGAAACCGCGAGGTGGCCCGAGGCACCTGCGATAGTGCACAAAAGTAAAAGATGTGACAAACCTTCAAGACATCCGACCGAGCCCAGCGCCTGGACGACAGGGCGAACGCGCAGACGCCGGGGATGGAAGCTGCCATGCAGGACGCTGAGGCCGTGGGCCGCGTGCTGGATGCGCTCGACCAGGGGGATCCGCAGCGGGCCTGGGCACTGGGTGCGCCAGCCTTGCAGGCCGAGCCCGAAAACGCCAGCCTGTGGAGCGCCTGTGGCATTGCGGCCCGGCTCTGCGGCCGTGCCGAAGACGCCGAACGCTGCTGGTGCCGTGCGCTGTCGCTGCGGCCCGATGCCCTCGTGACCCACCACCTCGCCACCCTGCTGCGCGCGCAGGGCCGTGGCGACGAGGCCCTGGCCTGCTACCAGGCGGCGGCCGACGACGGCAGCGCAGACGCGCGCTGCTGGTCCGCGCTGGGCCTGCTGCTGGCCGCCGGCAGACGCCTGGCCGGCGCCGAGGCCGCCTACCGCGAGGCGCTGGAACGGCAGCCCGACGATGCGGCCGCGCTCACCAACCTGGGCCTGGTGCTGGAACGGCAGCGCCGCTTCGAAGAAGCCGAAGCCTGCCAGCGCCAGGCGCTGGCCCTGGCGCCCGATGTGGCCGCGGTCCACAACCACCTGGCCGGCGTGCTGGCACGCCGGCAGAGCCAGGACGGCCGCTACGAGGCCGAGGCCGAGATGCACTACCGGCAGGCGGTGCGCCTGCAGCCGCAGGACGCGCGCAACCTGTCCAACCTGGGCGCCTTGTTCTACGACCTGGGCCGCGTCCACGCGGCCGAACAGGCGCTGCGCGCTGCGCTGGTGCAGCAGCCCGACCTGGCGTCCGCGCACACCAACCTGGGCCAGCTGCTGCTGTCCATGGGCCGGCTGCCCGAGGGCTTCGCGCACACCGCGGCGGGCGATGGCGCGCTGGGGCCGGGCGCCTTGCCGGGCTTCCCGGATCCCTTGCCGGCCGGCGCAGCGCAGCCGTGGACAGGCCAGCCGCTCGATGGCAGACGCCTGCTGGTGTGGCCCGAGCAGGGCTATGGCGACCAGCTGCAGTTCTGCCGCTACCTGCGCCTGGTGCGTGCGCAGTACCGCCCTGCGTCCATCACCTGCGTGAGCACCGAGCCGCTGCTGGACCTCATGCGCACGCTGCCCGGCGCCGACCACCACATCGCGCTGCGCGACGCACCCGCGGCCCTCGCCGCGCACGACCACTGGGTGCCGCTGATGAAGCTGCCGCTGCTGTGCGGCACCACGCTGGCCAGCGTGCCGGGCGATACGCCCTACCTGTGGCCCGATCGCGCGCAGCTGGCGCGCTGGGCGCCCCGCCTGCCATGCGCTGCGCTCAAGGTGGGCCTCATCTGGCGCGGCCAGGTGCGGCACGACAACGATGCCGACCGCTCCCTGCCGGGACTGTCGGCGCTGGCGCCGCTCTGGCAGGTGCCCGGCACCGTCTTCGTGAGCCTGCAGAAAGGGGCCGGCGAGGAGGAAGCCCGCCATCCGCCCGCGGGCCAGGCGCTCGTGCACCTGGGGGGCGAGCTGCAGAGTTTTTCCGACACGGCCGCGGTGCTGGCCCAGCTCGACCTGCTGATCTCGGTGGACACCGCCGGCTGCCATCTTGCCGGCGCGCTCGACCGGCCTTGCTGGGTGCTGCTGCCCGCCTACCGTTGCGACTGGCGCTGGCTGCGTGACCGTGAGGACACGCCCTGGTATCCCCGCACGCGCCTGTTCCGCCAGACGCGGCGCGGCGACTGGACGGATGTTGTCGAAGCCATGCGGCAAGCGCTGGCCCGGCTGCGGCAGGTGCCGTCCTAGCCAGATGGATTTTGGCTGGGCCGACGCGCGGCAGGACCGGCCGCGGGCGATGTCACGGCTTGGCCGAAAGCTGGCCGATGATCCACGTCCGAAAGCGCTTGACCTTGTCCGTGTGGCGCTCGTTGGTGCGCAGCGAGAGGAAATGGGTCTCGCGCAGTACGCGCTTGAAGTGCTTGTCGCGAAGTTCGACCAGCTCGCCGCGTGCAATTTCCCGTTCAGCCAAGCGCGTTGATTCGAGGGCGATGCCGATGCCATCGACCGCTGCGGCGATCGACAGGGCCGCTCTGTCGAAGGACTGGCGTATGCGCGATGGCAGCGGCATGCCGTTCAACGCAAACCAGTCGCGCCACGTGACATGGCTCAGAAGCGAGTCGATCAGTGTCTGATTGCTCAGGATGTCCGCGGCGGAGCCACCGCAGGCCATCAGCGCTGGAGAACAAAGCGGGGCGATGGACTCCTTCCCGAGGGGGGTGACTTCCACGCCAGGGCGTTGCAGCGCCATGCCGTAGGAGATCGCCACGTCGACCTCGCGCGCCCGCATGAGGTCCATGGGTTCGGCCCCGCTGGTCATGCGGATCGTCAACCCGGGATGCACCTTGGCAAAGTCTGCCAAGCGCGGGCCGAGCCACTTCACGGCGAAGGTCGGCGCGCAGTACAGCGACAGCACCTGGCCCGACGGCGCGAGGCTGACCTCCGCACAGCTGGCTTCCAGCGCATCGAGCACGCGCGACAGCCCCGATGCAAGGCGGCGGCCCTCCGGCGTCAGTTCGACGCGCCGGTGCAGGCGCACGAACAGGGGCTTGCCGAACACCTCTTCGAGTTCCCGCACCTGGTGGCTGAT
>DATKFT010000713.1:0-2082 GCA_035544335.1 Pseudorhodoferax sp. | reverse complement strand
CGGCAGGGGCTCGATGACGAGGATGCTGGCGCTGTCGCGCCCGGCGCGCACGAGGCCGGCGACGAGCGCGCAGGCCATCTGCCCTCCGCCGACGAAGGCCAGTGTGGGCGGGGAAAGGGGTGGAAGCGGGGTCATGCTGGGGATCGTGGAAATCGTGGGACAGGCGCTGCGCGGCTCATGCCATCGTCATCAGGCTGGCGTTGCCGCCGGCGGCGGCGGTGTTGGTGCTGACGGCGCGTTCGATCACGAGCGCCTCCAGCGGCAGGTCATCGGCCTCGGGCGCGAAACGCCGCAGGCAGACGATGGCACCGTCGCGCTCGGCCAGGCGCGCCGCCGCGGCCAGCATGTCCTGCTGGCTGCCCTGGTGCAGTGCGACGTCGAACGCCACGCCGGGTGCGGTCCAGTCGTTGGCGATGGCAATCTGCTCCTGCACCTCCAGCGGCAGGCTGGCACGCAGGCTGTGGTGCGCGGCGCGCGAGGGCCAGATGACGCGGCATCCCACCAGCAGCGCCGCCGCCAGCTGCACCAGCAGGCCGGCCTCGGAATCGGCCAGGCACAGCGCCGCGGTCCGCGGATGCAGCGTGTAGACGTTGCGCTCGCCCGTGGGCCCCACGAGCAGGCGTGGGCTGCGGTCGCCGGCGCGCTGCGCCAGGGCCTCGCATTGCGCGGCCAGGCGGCGGTCGCGGTGCCGGCTCAGCCATGCGCGCAGCGCATCGAACGGCAGGGGCACGGGCAGCGCCTCGCCCAGCACGCTCGAGCCCGGCAGGCCGCGCTCGGCCGCACGCGCCAGCACGTCGGCAGGCCGCGTCGCGAGCAGCCGGTACATGTAGAGCGGACCGCCGGCCTTCGGCCCGGTGCCGGACAGCCCTTCGCCACCGAAGGGCTGCACGCCCACGACGGCGCCGACCATGTTGCGGTTCACGTAGACGTTGCCGACGCACGCGCTGGCGACGACCTGCGCGATGGTCTCGTCGATGCGCGTGTGCACGCCCAGGGTCAGGCCGTAGCCCGTGGCGTTGATCTGGGCCAGCACCCGGCCCAGGTCGCGGCGCGCGTAGCGCACCACGTGCAGCACCGGCCCGAACACTTCGCGCTGGAGCTCGGAGATCGCGTCGAGCTCGATCAGCGTCGGCACCACGAAGGTGCCGCCGTCCAGCACATCGGGTGCCCAGCGGCCCAGGCGGTGGATGCGGTGGCCCTTCTGGCGCATGGCGTCGATGTGGGCCTCGATGATGGCGCGAGCCTGCGCGTCGATGACCGGGCCCACGTCGGTCCGCAGCGCCACGGGGTTGCCCACCGTGGCCTCGGCCATGGCGCCGCGCAGCATGTGCAGCAGGCGCTCGGCCACGTCTTCCTGCACGCACAGCACGCGCAGGGCCGAGCACCGCTGGCCCGCGCTGTCGAAGGCCGAAGCCATGACATCGCCAACCACCTGCTCCACGAGCGCCGACGAGTCGACGACCATGGCGTTCTGCCCACCGGTCTCGGCGATCAGCGGCACGGGCGCGCCCGTGGGGCCCGAACGCGCAGCCAGCTGGCGCTGCAGCAGACGCGCCACCTCGGTCGAGCCCGTGAACATGACGGCCTGCACGCGTGCATCGGCCACCATGCGGGCGCCCACGGTCGAGCCAGGGCCCGGCACCAGCTGCACGGCAGCGGGCGGGACGCCGGCCGCGTGCAGCAGCCGCACGGCCTCGGCCGCCACCAGCGCGGTCTGCTCCGCCGGCTTGGCCAGGACCGTGTTGCCCGCGGCCAGCGCCGCGCACACCTGGCCCATGAAGATGGCCAGTGGGAAGTTCCAGGGGCTGATGCACAGCACGGGGCCCAGCGGCTGCAGTGCGCCGTGGTCGAAGTCGGCACGCGCATGGGCCGCGTAGAAGCGCAGGAAATCGATGGCCTCGCGCACCTCGGCGATGCCGTTGGCGTAGGTCTTGCCGGCCTCGCGCGCCAGCAGGCCCAGCAGCACGGGCAGGCGCTCCTGCAGCAGCTCGGCCGTGCGTTCGAGGGCCTGTGCGCGCGCCTGCGCGGGCGTCGCCGCCCAGGCCGGTGCGGCCTCGGCGGCCGCACGCAGCGCCGCTTCGA